>DATGJE010000159.1:0-2108 GCA_035295305.1 Candidatus Acidiferrales bacterium
ATCCGGGCTCGTTTTGCAGGATCAAGCGTTGATTGGCGCCGTTGCCGTCCGCCACATATGTCGGATCGCCAGCTTGCCATGTGTGATAGACCAGCCGGGTGCTGTCAGGAGACCAGGCAACCTCGGCGGCGCTTTCCTCCAAAAAATTTCGTGGCGCCCCGCCAATCAGCGGCCACAGCATCAGCCTCTTGGCTTCGGTTCCCGCGCTCCACACTTCTGATCCGTCCCCAGAGAATCCGACCGCGCGGAGCGGAGCACGCGCGTCCCCAATCCGTCCTTGGGTAAGGTTTGTCAGGTTATTCCCGTTCGTTTGAATCAGCCAGACGTCGAATGTGCCGCTTCGGTTGGAAATGAACGCCGCGAAGTTCCCATCTGGCGAAATAGCGGGGTCGCTTTTGGCTCCATTGACGTTGGCAAGCCGTGTGAACTGGGCACTGGAAAGTGGATTTTGGACTGCTGCGTGGGAGCGATCGGCGACAAACCACGCGCCCAATCCCGCCAGCACCAGCAACGCCAGCAGACTCCACAGCAACCAGGTGTAACGCTTCGGCGCGGACACTATGGAGGGAGTCGCCCGCGCACCGGTGGAATCACTGTCCCGTTTCAGCCGCTGCAAGTCGGTGCGAACATCCGAAGCGTGCTGATAGCGCAGGTGCCGGTCTTTCTCCAGACACTTGTTGATAATCTCTTCGAGCTTCAACGGCACATCGGGGTTGAGCCGGACGGCTGGCGTGGGCGTTCCGTCCAAAATGGCTTTGAAGATGACGCCGGAACTCTCCCCGCGAAACGCCACAGTGCCCGTCGCCATCTCGTAAAGCACTGCGCCAAACGAGAACAGGTCAGTGCGGGCATCGAGTTCCTTGGCGCGAACTTGTTCCGGCGACATGTAAGCAATGGTGCCGACTGCTTGGCCGGAACTCGTGAGGTGTTCTTCGAGTGTCACTGTCGCTGCGGCGGTCGCACCTGCCATGTCACTGACGATTGCAACGACCTTCGCCAATCCAAAATCCAGGACCTTGACGTGTCCTCGCTTGGTCACAAAGATATTCGCAGGCTTAATGTCTCTGTGGACGATGCCTTCAGCGTGTGCAGCGTCCAGCGCATCGGCAATCTCGATGCTTAATTTTAAAACGTTTTCGATATCGAGCGGCCTTTCAGCGATGCGATGTTTGAGCGTCAGCCCATCCAAAAATTCCATGGCGATGAAGCGCCGTCCGTCCTGCTCACCGATTTCGTGAATAGTGCAAATATTTGGATGATTGAGGGCCGAAGCAGCTCGGGCCTCGCGACGGAAACGTTCCAAGGCCTGGGGATCCTGCGCGACCTCGTCTGGCAGAAACTTGAGCGCGACAAAGCGGCCCAACGAGGTGTCCTCAGCCTTGTAAACCACGCCCATGCCGCCGCCTCCGAGCTTCTCGACGATGCGGTAGTGCGAGATGGTCTCGCCGATCATTGGGCTCGAATGGTACGACTGGACGTGAGGCAAGTCAATGAACGTGAAAACGTCGATGGTATGTTAAACGTTAAGACATTACCAAAAGGCTTCCGACGGTTTCCCGGCACGATGGTAGGTGAAAAATCCGGTTACACTCACTGACCTGCTTTCTCAAAACGTGGAATGGCCCGTGGCTGTTTAAGACTCGAAAAGTTCGCAGAAATTTCTTCACTTCGTCTCAAAATCGGTGGAGACGCTGAGTTTCTTCCAAAGTCGTGCTTCCTCTAATCGTGCAAGATCATTCTTCTCCGCGGCGGCATACGCATCGCTGCCGAGCAAGAGTCGCAACGGAGGGTTCCGTTCTTGCGTCAACTGGACGATCGCCTGAGCTGCCTTTTTGGGGTCACCAGGTTGCTTGCCGTTGTAGTTTCGCTGAAATCTTGCGGTAGCTCCAACCGTCGAATCGTATTCAGGATGACCTTCGCTAAGTTCGGTGGAACTGCCCGCGAAGTCTGTGCGAAAGCCACCGGGTTCAACGATGGTGACCTTGATGCCGAGCGGTGCCACTTCGCGCGAAAGCACCTCGGAGAAGCCTTCGACACCCCACTTCGCCGCCGAATAAGGCCCACGTCCCGGAGGGCCAATCCTTCCGCCCACCGATGAAAACTGAATG
>DATGJE010000160.1:0-2405 GCA_035295305.1 Candidatus Acidiferrales bacterium
GCCGAGACCCGCTCCGTTGTAAGCGAGCGAAACCGTCATGCAATGCATCGGGCTGATGGAATGGAACGCTTTGCCCACCGGATTGCGATTCTCGTGTGCGTTCGCTGACGCGTTTGGCTCAGACCACAGATAAACGCCATCGTCAGCGAGCGCCTCGCGGACCGCTCGCAGAGTCGCCTTGGGATCCACCATGTCGTGGATGCAATCGAAGCTGCAAATCAGGTCGAACTTACGCCCTTTGGGAATCTCGTGAGCTCCGGCTTGCAGGAATTCCACGTTCTTGAGGCCCTGCTTCGTGGCGAGCTTGCGCGCGCTCTCGATGCTGGGCCCGTGATAGTCAATGCCCAAAACCTTCGACTTCGGATAGCCTTTCCCCATGGCCACCGATGATTGTCCTCGCCCGCAACCGAGGTCCGCGATCGAAGCGCCTCTTTCCAGACGCGCAACAAGTCCGGGCACCGCGCCGAGCCAGTCCTTGGCCAGGAAGTTCAGGTAGCCGGGGCGGAAAAAACGCTCAATGGCGTGCGGAATTTCATCACCAATTTCAGAATAGGGAATGCCGCCGCCCTTGCGAAACGCTTCCATAATTCTCGGGAAATTCGCCGTGGATGGCGTAGTGAAATGAAAGGCTCCTCCAACGAACATCGGACTGTCCTCATTGGCGAGAACAAAGGCCTGCTCTTCGCTCATCTGGTACATATCCGTGTTCGGGTCATAGTCGATATATTCGGCCGCAACCATGGCGCGGAGCCATTCGCGCACATAGCGTTCGTTCAGTTGCGTCCGCGCGGCAAGATTCGGACTGCGCATGGGCCCCGCGCCGGCCATCGCCTTGAACAGGCCGAGCTGGTCGCCCACGTATCCGAGCGCCATGGTGAACGCGCCGCCCATGTCACCGACGACACGAAATGCCAACTCCTCCACTTTCTTCTCATTCATATGCAGCCCTCCTCATTCGAATATAGAGAATCCCTAATGTGAACAGTCTTAGCTTCGAATTTGAAACAGAACTAGTTGCGCGTCTGCGAAACTAAATGTGCCGGGAGTCTATATGGGGATAGGAAGTACTGTCAAATTGCGGGAAGTACGATTCGGTTAATCGCGACAGCGACGCTATCTTTCGAATTGCGTCAGAAATTTCATGACTACTTGCCAGGTGACCGCCGCGCCTTTCGGGTTGCGGTCCGCGAGCAAAGTGGACGAGCCGTGCACCGCGTATTTCGCCGAGTAATGTACTTTGTTGCTGGAAGCCACCGCGTCGAAAATCTTTGTAGCGTTCGCGACGGCATCCGCGCTGTTCTCTGAAGTGATGAACACCGGCACGTGGATTTTCTTCGCGGCGTCTTCAATCAGCGTCGGATGGTCCGGAAAATATTCGCCCGGCGAAAACGCGAGCACTCCCGCAACTTCGGCGGGATGCTTGGCGGCGACGACGAAAACGAGAGACGCGGAGTAACTGCTGCCCCAGAGAATCACTTTGCGTCGCGGATCTTTTGCGTGCGCCCAGGCCAGAGCGGCTTCGAGATCCGCTTCGAATCCTGCGACGTTGTGCGATTGGGCGGCGGATTTGCTCATGTGCGCGTCGGTTTCATTGTCCTCACCGAACATTGTGCCGCCGAAACGCTGATCGATTGCAAGGCAACTGAACCCCAACGCCTCTAAATGCGGCGCGATGGACGAATACTCGTAGCGATTCGAATGCGCTTGATGAAACAGCAGGATGACCGGTTGCTCCGAGGCTTTTGCCGGGTAGTAGTTCGCGTAAATCGTCACGCCGTCGGCGGTCTTGAACTGCACCGGTTCCTGCGCATGCGCCAGCGGCGCAATTGAAGCAATCATCAAGCCGCTCGCGAGCATCATCATTGCCATCGCTGTTCCTTTCATCGCGCAACTCCTCGAAGTTCAATCCGTACGATAACACGAGCCTCGGTCGACCCATACGAGTGTATAAAAAGAGACGCTAAGCGGCCTGCGGGAATCTATAATAGGGGCGTGAGCAGAGCAACGTTCCTGCTGGGATTGTTCACGAAGGAGATCGCGGCATGGCTCACCACACTTGGGGACAGGACTTGTGGTTTTCCGCGGCCATTGCAGTCCTGGGGCTGCACCTGCTGTTCAATCTTTGGTACGTTCTCGGCGCGCTGGTAACCAGAGGGCGTCCGCGGCTGGAAATTCTTCATATTTTGTCGCTGTTCTACGGTGTGATTGCGGAGAACGCAACTTTTCAGTGTCCGTTAACGCTGCTTGAGAAATGGTGCCAGGCGCACGCGGGTTTCGTGCCCTATAGCGGCGCGTTTGAATTGCACTATCTGCGCGCGATTGTTGACCCTAGGTTCCCATTGTGGCTGTTGGAATACGGGGCGGTCGGCGTCTTCCTGGTCAACATGGCGATTTACGCGCGCCGC
>DATGJE010000161.1:0-6676 GCA_035295305.1 Candidatus Acidiferrales bacterium
TAGATCGCGCTCCAACGCAAACCTTAGAATTGCCAGCGACGCGATCACCGCCGTCTCCGTGCGCAGAATTTCGCGGCCGAGCGACGCTTCGCGAAGCTGATTTTTCGCCGCCGCCGCGAATTCGCCGTCGGTCCAGCCGCCTTCTGGGCCAATCGCGAGACAAACTTCGTTCGCGGAAACGCCTTGCAAGATTTCGCGCAACGGCTTCGCGTCCGGGCGCTCGGACAACACAATTTTCACGGTTTGATTTGCGGCGGCGAACGCATCTTCTGTCTTCGCAATTTCCGTAAGCACTGGCGGACGCAATCGCCTCGACTGCTGCGCCGATTCCAGCAGAATTTTCCGCCACCGTTCGGCTCGCTTCTTCGCGGCCAGGATGAGAGCCTTCTCGCTGCGCGCCGCAGCGAGCGGAACAATTTCCGTCACGCCCAGTTCCGTCGCCTTCTCGAGACTCCATTCCATGCGATCGAATTTCACGACTGAGAGCAGCAATTTGATTCGCAGAGCCGATTCGCGCGCGGGGATTTGCTCGATGAGCGCGAATTCAATCGCGCCGTTTTTTCCGCGTGAATTTTTCTCGACGCGCCCGAGCCACACTTGCTCTCCGTCGCTCAATTCGTAAACCTGCCCCGGCTCGGCGCGCAGGACGCGTCCCAAATGCTCGGCGGCCTCGCCGCCGAGTTCCGCGCGGCCGCCTTCGAATTTTTCAACGAAGAATCGCCGCCGCATCATTCACCCGCTGAAAGGCCGAAAATCGAAGATCGAAAGTCGAAAATCGGAACCGAAAAACGAGAGCCGCCGCGAGCCAGAGGCCGAAAGGGAGCCTGCAGTCGCTCGAAAAGCGGGACCAAAAGGCGAAAAAACGAGGGTCGAAAAGCGCAAGCTGCAAAACGAAACTCATTACCGATCAGGAAAATGGAAGTAGCACATTGCAAAGCAGTTGCGCTTGTGGGACTGTGCATGTTATTACCGATCAAGCGCTCACACTTTGCGGTCGTGCGCCGAGACTTTCGAGGTGCCTGCGAACACGCCACAGGTGCCTGGCCGGGCGGAGAGAAACGCGAAACGAAGCGTCCGGTAATTTTAAAAGCGCGAAAAATTGGCGATTAGAAATGTGGGCGAGCTTTTGTTTTGTGTGACTTAACTCGATTTTTAATTCCGGATTGTCGATTAGAAATGAGGGACGATGGGAGGCCATTCTCGGCGGAAGGTGCGTTCCGGGCCGGCCTGCCGCGGCAGGCTGGTTTCGATTGGGGGCTTGGACCTTCACCCGGGCTCCATGCGCCTGAGCTCCGCGGACTTGCGTGTCGTTCGCTGCGGTCAGGGTAAGCGGGAGAGGGCGCGGCACTGTAAGGATGAACGAGCCCCGCGAGGAGATTGGTGACGGTTCAAGCCTGTTGCTTGGTTTGTTGTACGCCGCCGCCGCTCGCATGGTCGTATTCGCGCTCTGATGACGTTAGCACGATGCGAGACGCAGCGATAGGGCGGCGGCTGTGGTGTTTTGACGCGACGAAACAAGCGGAAGATACGGTTCTAAACCCACACGCTTCAGAAACGAGTCATGGGCAGCAAAAGCCCCACGCTCACAAATCGAGCATGGGGCACCCGAAAAGTTAAACACTAGGGACTGGGCCACCCAGCCGGTGGATTGTGAACGACGTGGTAGACTGATGGCGATTCAGTTCTCATGAAACCGTTACCTGATGTTGTTACGTCGGCGTCATTCTGGGCTGCGTTCGCCACTTTGTGGGGCGCCGCGGGTGCATGGTTCACGTTCGTGTTGACGGCAAAGAGCTCGCGGAAGCAGACGTACGAAGGTGTTATGAACTTGATTGCTGGGATCGAGGCTGAGCTCCGTGTGGTCGAAAACTGGGCGAGTGGCAAGGAGGGAGACGAAGGCTATTTGAAAACGGATGATGCGAGCGTGCTAGCCAGAAAGCATCCAGACTGGTTTAACCCGAGCCGGCACATCTACACATTTGATTCACCAACGCTGAACAACTTCACGAACTCTCCTTTCGTGGCGCATCTCATGCCTTTGGTTCCTGTGCTCGTCCGTTTGAGCAACTCCGTTCATCGCCTCTTCGATTTCGTCACGACCCAATACAATCCCTTTGTTGCGAGCGACCCCCGAAGTTATCAGGGGGCGGTGCGGAATTTGTCGCTGGGAGTCCCGCTCAAGAGCTTGGAGTCAAATGAACAGATATACGTGAACTTTGTTTTTGGAATGAACAAAACAATTCATCAAGATCTGATCGGGGGCGTCGATTGCACCGATGATACGTGCCTCTATAAGGCTTTCCGGAGCGCAAGGAGTGCGATCGGCGATTTCAAGAAGGATTTACATGTCGAGCCGCTCCCTCGATGGTATTGGATTCTCAACATTCTTGCGATTTGCTTGATCGTAGTTGGTTTCGTTGAAGTCTTTCGTTGGTTCGATCTGTCGCGTTTATTTTAGCTCTTTTGAACAACGTTCTGTTTCCGCGGCGGGCGGCTCAGGCTTCGCTGCTGTTAGTCTTAGTCTACGAAACATCGCAGGGCATGATACCATCGCGTTATCTAACTTGAGAGTATGCTGTTGCGGGTGCCCCATGCTCGTTTTGTGAGCGTGGGGCTTTTCGCTTCCCGGCCATGCCCAAGAACCTTAAGCGTATCTACGGATTCGGTCATCTTCACTTCCTCACCTTCAGTTGTTTCCGCCGGCTTCCGCTTCTCGGCTCGGCGCGGGACCGGAACCTGTTTGTCCAAATTCTCGGCCAGGTCCGAAAAGAATATGGTTTCAAGCTGGTCGGCTATGTCGTCATGCCCGAGCATGTGCACTTGCTCATCTCCGAACCCGCACGAGGCACTCCTTCGACCGTCCTCAAGATGCTCAAACAGCGCGCTTCAACTCGATTAAGGCGCCAGCCGCTTTACAGTGCGCGTACTCTCCCGTTCGTGCCGTCCGGCGACCGTCTGCCGCAATTTTGGCAGCGGCGATTTTACGATTTCAATGTCTGGAACCGTAAAAAGAAAATTGAGAAGCTCGCGTATATGCACGCGAACCCGCTCAAGCGAGGATTGGTCGAGGATCCGCAGGATTGGCCGTGGAGCAGCTATGCGTTCTATCAAGGACGCGGGGAGGTTTTGATCGAGATTGATCCAGCAGATTGAGACTGGCGACCCGGAAAAGCGGCAGCTCGGAAAAAGCCCCACGCTCGAAAGGCGAGCATGGGGCACCCGCAAAAGCCAACCCTGGGGTTAACCGCGCATCGGGAGGCTCACTAAGAGGCACGCAGGCTGAAGCCCGCCTGCGGCAGGCAGGCCTGCGCCACGACCGCAGCGAAAACCCCACGGTCACAAGACGAGCATGGGGCACCCGAAAAGGCCAAGAAGGATGCCGGGCACGCCTCCAGCCTGTAACACAATTTTAATACTTGCTGCGGAGGTTTCCGCTACAATGCGCGCCATGCTGAACGAGAAAATACGAGTCGTCGCGAGTGCCGGGCGGCGTGACGGGGAAAGAATTCTGGCGCTGGCGGGCGTCCTTAACATCCACACGATCTTCGACTTCCAAAACGCGGTGCGCGAAGAGGCTTCTCCCGTGCTGATCATAGACTTCGGCGGAGTTCCTTTCATGGATTCGGCGGGCCTGGGAGCGGTGGTCGGAGCATACGTGCGGGCGCAAAAAGCGCAGAGCCGGATCGTGTTCGCGGGAATGAATGAGCGGCTGAAGGCGCTGGTCGAGATGACACGGCTCGGCCAAATGTTGCCCATGTACTCGACAGTCGCGGAAGCGGAAACGGCGCTCGGCTGACCTCAGTAGCGTCAGCTGAAGATGTCTTTCACTTTGTCGAAGAAGCTGGAGCTGCGCTCAACGGGCTTGTTTTCGACTTTGACGACGCGGTGCAACTGCTCGAAGAGCGCTTTCTGCTCCTTGGTCAATTTGGACGGAATGGCGACGCGGACGTTCACGTAGAGGTCGCCTTTGCCGCCGTGAGGGTCCGGCAGGCCTTTGCCCTTCTTGCGAAAGAGCGTGCCGGGCTGCGTGCCTTCGGGAATCGAAAGGCTCTCGTCGCCATGGAGCGTGGGAACGCGAATCTCCGCGCCGAGCGCCGCTTGCGCGATGCTGATGGGAACGTTGCAGTAAAGATCGGCGCCGCGCCGTTCGAAAAACGAGTGCTCGCTCACTTCGATGAAGGCGTACAAATCTCCGGCGGGGCCGCCATTCGCGCCGGGCTCGCCTTCGCCGGGGACGCGCAGACGCATGCCGTTGTCAACGCCCGCGGGAATGGCGACCTCGATGGTGCGCGAACGCTCGATGCGTCCCTGGCCGCGGCATTCGGCGCAGCTTTCCTTGATGGTTTGACCCGCGCCGCCGCATGCGGGGCAAGTCCGCGAGACGGCGAAAAATCCCTGCTGATAGTGCAATTGCCCGTGGCCTTTACAGGTGCCGCAGGACTGCATGCCGCTGCCCGGCTTCGCGCCCGTGCCTTTGCAAGCTTCGCAATTTTCCATGCGCGGAATTTTGATTTTGGTTTTGACGCCGGCGGCGGCGTCTTCGAATGAGAGCTTCAGGTCGTAGCGCAAATCGGCGCCGCGTTGCGCGCGGGAACGTCCGCCGCGGCGTCTGCCGCCCGCGCCTCCGCCGAAAATATCCTGAAAACCGAAAATGTCGCCAAAGACGTCTTGAAATTCCTCGAAAATCGTTCCCATGTTGCTGGTGTCAAACACCTGGCCGCTGATTCCTGCGTGGCCGTAACGGTCATATGCGGCGCGCTTCTGCGGATCGGAAAGGACGCTATAGGCTTCGCTGGCTTCGCGGAATTTGTGCTCCGCGTCGGATTTATTTTCCGGATTGCGGTCGGGATGGTGTTTCAACGCGGCTTTGCGATAGGCGCTCTTGATTTGCTCGCTGGTGGCTTCGCGCGTGATTTCGAGCACTTCGTAATAATCTCGTTTGGAAGTCGAAGGCATTCTGTGTTCTCAATTCCCTTTCGTGAATTAGTTTGCTGAGGAATTCGATGCGAGATCCCCACCCTCGGGATTCACGGCGACGCGCACCATCGCCGGGCGCAATACTTTGCCGTGAAAAATGTAGCCCGCCTGCAATTCCTCGAGAATCGCGCCGTCCGGCTCGTCGCCGGTTTCGAAGCGTTCAATCGCATGATGCATGTGCGGATCGAATCGCTTGCCATCCGTCTCGATTTTCTGGAGACCCTGTTTAGCGAGTACGTCGAACAGTTGCTTGCGAATCAGTTGAAAGCCGGTGCGGTACTCGTCGTGCGCCGCGTCTGGATGCGCGGAAATGGCGCGATCAAATGCGTCGAGGACAGGCAGGAGATTCTCGACCAACGTTTCGGCGCCGCGATGGCGCTCCTGATGGCGTTCGCGTTCGATGCGCTTGCGATAATTTTCGAAATCCGCCTGCAAACGGACAAGCGCGTTCTTTAGGTCCGTTTTCTCGGCGACAAGCTTTTCGAGTTCTGGGACGGGCGCGATTTCCGCGGACGCGCCAACATTGGCATCGATCTCCGCGGCGTTTGCGTTCGCGGTTGTCGTCGACTCCTGTTCCTTCTCCGAATCACCACGCCTGCTCACGGCAGTTTGTCTCCCTTCGACTCCTCGGAAAAAAATTGGGACATCAGCGCGACCACGGTGATCACGCGTTCATAATGCATGCGCATCGGGCCCAGAATTCCGAGCGTTCCTTGAGCCTGATCGCCGCGACGAGCCTGCCGGCCGCTGCTGTAAGGAGCGCTCACAAGCGCTAGATGCTTCCCCGCGCTCGACATTTTCTCCACGCCCAGTTCGACGTGGACCGGCTCAGGGCCTTCGATGCAGCCGCTCAGCAACGCAATCAGGCGGTCGCGCTCCTCGATAGTGGTCAGCAATTCGCCAAGCTGTTCCTGATTTTGAAATTCCGCTGCGGCCGCGAATTGCGCCGCTCCGCCGATATAGACAACGCGCTCGGCGTCCTCGCCCAGCACTTTCGGGTCGCAGAGCATCAACGCACCGCCCGCGAGCTTCTCATAACGTTCGCGGTCGCGTTCGAGCTGGGCCTCCAAGTCCGCGCAAATCGCTTCGAGCGTCCATCGCGGATAATGGCTGTTCAAATATTCGGCGATGCGGTCGAGTTCGGGCTGCAAAAATGCGCGCTCGGGGCGGATGCATTTGTCGCGCGTGATTCCGCCACTAGTGACCAAGACAACGAGCACGCGGCCGTCCGGCAGCAACAAGAACCGCACATGCTCGACGAGCGTGCGCGAAAGCGGCGGCGAAACGATGATTCCCAGGCCGCGCGAGACGGCTGCCAGCACGTTACTCGCGCGCTCCATCACGCCTTCGGGCGTCGTGGCGGCATCGAGTTCGCGGCGAATCCATTCGCGATCCTCGACGCGCGGCGTGGCTTGCGCGGCGATTTGCTCCACGTAAAAGCGGTACGCCGAGGCAGTGGGGACGCGTCCCGCCGAGGTGTGCGGCTGGTACAGCAGGCCTTCGTCTTCCAAGTCGGCCATGATGTTGCGAATCGTCGCGGAGCTCAATGGCTCAGCGTGCATGCGCACAATGGTGCGCGACGAAACGGGTTCGCCCGTTTCGATGTACGCGCGCACCACTTCGGCGAGCACTTGCCGGTGGCGATTTTGTTGTAACGCTGGAACCGCGGTCATGAGCCTCGAATCGTTTTCATTTACAA
>DATGJE010000162.1:0-5409 GCA_035295305.1 Candidatus Acidiferrales bacterium
TTATTTTTGCGCGACGGCGACCTGCTGCAATCGCTGGCCGAGTTTTTCCTGCTCCTGACGAAGTTCTTCCGGCAGCCGCTTACCGAATTTCTCGAAGAATTTCGTAATCGCTTCGTGCTCATCGGCCCAAACGCTGGTATCAACCTGCAACAATTTCGTCATGGTGTCGGCGGAAATATCGAGCCCGTCGAGCGTGAGCGAGCCAGGCGCGGGAACATAACCAATCGGCGTTTCGGTGGCCTTCGCGCGGCCTTCGATGCGCTCCAGCATCCACTTCAGCACGCGGACATTCTCACCGTAGCCCGGCCACAAAAACTTGCCATCTTCGCCTTTACGGAACCAATTCACATGGAAAATCTTCGGCGGATGCGCAACACGCTTGCCCATATCCAGCCAGTGACGAAAATAATCGGCCATGTTGTATCCGCAGAAGGGAAGCATGGCCATGGGATCGCGGCGCGTGACGCCCACGGCTCCTGTCGCCGCCGCGGTGGTTTCCGAAGCCATGGTTGCGCCCACAAAAACGCCGTGCTGCCAATCGCGCGCCTCAAACACGAGCGGGGCCACTTTGGCGCGGCGGCCGCCGAAAATGATCGCGGAAATTGGCACGCCTTCGGGGTCTTCAAAATGTTTTGATATGGAAGGAGTCTGCTTGGCGGGAACCGTGTATCGAGAATTCGGTTGAGCGGCGGGACCTTTGCTCGGAGTCCACTTCTCGCCCTTCCAATCGGTCAAGCCGGGAGCAGGAGTCGCGCCCATCCCTTCCCACCACGGTTCGCCCTCCGAAGTCATCGCGACATTAGTGAAGATCGTGTCGTGGTGTACCGCCGTCATCACATTGGGATTTGTTTTTTCGTTGGTTCCCGGCGCTACGCCGAAAAATCCATTCTCTGGATTGATGGCGCGCAGCATTCCGTCTTTGCCGATGTGCAACCACGCAATGTCGTCGCCGATGGTCCAAACGCGATAGCCCTGATTTTCCAGCGCGGAGACCATCATGGCGAGATTGGTCTTTCCGCAGGCGCTGGGAAACGCCGCGCACATGTACGTCACTTTGCCGGAGGGATCTTCGAGGCCAAGAATCAGCGTGTGTTCGGCCATCCAGCCTTGCTCACGCGCCATCCAACTGGCGATGCGCAGCGCGAAGCATTTTTTCCCGAGCAGCGCGTTTCCGCCATAACCGGAACCCACGCTCCAGATCAGTTTTTCTTCCGGGAAATGCAGCACCAGGCGATGCGCCGGCTCCATATCGCCGAGGGAGTGAAGCCCGGGAACAAAATCTGACGAACTGCCCAGCCGGTCGAGTGCCGCTTTGCCCATGCGCGACATGATGCGCATACTGGCGGCGACGTATGCGCTGTCAGTGATCTCGACGCCCACCTTGCTGTACGGCGAAGTCGCGGGGCCCAGAATATAAGGAACCACGTACATTGTGCGGTCCATCATCGCGCCGCGAAAAAACGGTTCTGCTTTTTGCTTTGCTTCTTCCGGGGCCATCCAGTTGTTCGTGGGTCCTGCATCCGATTTTTCGCGCGTGCAAATAAAAGTCACGCCTTCGGTACGCGCCACATCGTTGGGATTGCTGCGGTGAAGATAACAATTCGGATAAGTTCTGGAATTTAACTCTATGAATGAACCATCGCGCAGCATTTGTTCTGCGAGGTGCTCGTATTCCTGCTGCGATCCATCGCACCATGCAACTTTCTTCGGTTTTGTAAGTTGAGAAACCTCCTCAACCCAATTTTCCAGCGGCGTGGCCACAGGGCCTCCTATTTTCGGTTGGCGCGGGGGAAGTTGCCCAGCTGCCGGGCCGGACCCTTGCACGTCGCGTCGGATGTTCTAGTAGTAATGCAAATAACACAAAACAAAAGTTTATGCCGCCAAAGAACGAAATGCAAGAAAGCGAAGAGCGGCGGATGTGCGATACGGTTAACAATAGTGGAGCCGGGCATGACGCAATCAGGCAGGGAAATCGATTCGGACTCAGGTGCTATACTGCGGCGATGTACGCGCGAAGGCTGCGAGTCGAGATCGTCGTTAATGGCGAGCGCAAAGCGTGCCCGCTTGAATGGCTTGATGCATTTTGCATGCGCAATTTTACCGGCTCGGCGGAATTCGACGACACCTTGCCTATTGCCGAAGGACAAATCGAAGCCAGCCTGCGCGTTGATCCCTCGCATTTCGCGCGCGCCTTTGGTGAATGGCTGACAAAGCGGGGCAAAGGGAATGGCCAGCCAGTCACTGTGGAGATTCAAGCCGAGCCATCGCATTCTTGACTTCGCTAAAGAGGGCATGATAGAAGCAGTACGGAAGAAGCGCGATCGCTGCATGTGTCGGACGAAAGCGCCATGAAAAGGAGCAAACGATGGCTGAGAAAGATCCAAAGGTAGTCGGGCAAGACTCGTCCCAGACGCTGACGGACGAGCAAATCGTCACCGAGCGGAAAATGCCGCGCAGGTCATTCTTGACTGCGGCGGGCGCGCTCCTGGTCGGCGCAGCCGCGCTTGCGTCGGGCGTACGAGCCGTCGCACAGCAAGGCTCCGATCCTGACTCGAAGAAAGCTGCCGATCCCGACACGAAGGACAAGAAGAAGGGATCTGATCCGGACAGCAAGAAGAGGAAGAAGACTGCGGCGAATACAGCCGATCCTGACTCAAAGGCGGCAGCGGATGCCGACTCAAAGGACAGGAAGAAATCGTCCGATCCTGACAGCAAGAGCAAGACGGCCGACCCGCAGTCGAAGAGAGCGGCAAAGGCCAAGGCCAAAACCAAAACGCCTCCGAAGGACGATCCGGACGGCGCAAGATACTAGCCCCGGCTAATCAACTGGCCCCGCTGGTAAGAGTGTAGGATTAAATTAGAGAGTCAGCGCGCGGGGGGACGCGTGTTGCGGGGTTAAATGTCTTCTCCGAAACCCGGTTTTAGCTCACAAGTTAACGATGAACGCGTGTTTCCCCCCGAAACACGTCCCTCGCTCGAATGGCTGATCAACCCAGTCAGCAGGAAAGCTTTCTTCGAAAGCTACTGGGAAAAACAGACGCTCGTCGTCAAGCGCGATCAGCCGAATTATTTCAATTCGCTGCTTTCCCTCGATGAAGTAGACCGCGTCCTCACCACGCTTGACCGCCGATATCCCGACATTACGCTGAAGAATGCCAGTAAGGAAATCAAGTCCGATGACTACACAGTGGACGGCGATGCTCTCGACGTCGCCAAGGTCTATCAGCTTTTCGGCGAAGGCTCGACGATAACTCTGGCGTTTCTCGATACCGTCGTGCCGTCGCTGACTTCTTTCTGCCGCGCGTTCGAAGACGAATTCAGCTTCCCGTTCCAGACAAATATTTACATGACTCCGCCCGGGGCTCAGGGCGCGAAACCGCACTACGATACCCACGACGTATTTGTGCTGCAGGTGGCGGGCTCGAAAAAGTGGAATATTTACGGAACACCCGTGGAGCTGCCGCTGCCGGAGCAGGATTTTGACTCGGCGATCCACGAGCAGGGCGCGAGCATCCTTGAATTTCAACTCGATGCGGGCGACGTTGCTTATATCCCTCGGGGCGTCGTCCACGATGCGCGTTCGACAGAGGAAATTTCGCTGCATATAACTGCGGGGGTTCTAAGGTACACGTGGACGGATCTGCTGCTGGAATTCGTGGCGGGGGCTGCTCTAAATGATCCAGCGTTTCGCAAGGCCCTTCCTCCCGGTTTCGCGCGGCCCGGCTTCGACCGCACGCAAGCGCGAGAGACTCTGCGCGGCCTGTTGCAGAAAGTTTCCGCCAGGACAGACTTTGACGCAGCGCTCGACACCAGCCTTGACTACTTCGTGGATCGATTGCTGTCTGTGTCTCCACCAATGCTGCGAGGACAAATGGCGCAGCTTGCCGCGTTGGATGGACTAACGGTTGACACCGTGGTGGGCGCGAGGCCGGGCGTCATCACTCGCTTGCAAAGGAACGGAGAATCCGCGACTGTCGAATGCTACGGGCGCAGAGTCCTCTTCCCGTCTCACGCGCACGACGCCGTTCAATTTGCACTGAACCACGCCAAGTTCACGGCGCGCGATCTTCCCGGCGTTTTGGACGAAGCGGGCAAGCTAGCGGTGGTGCGACGGCTGATTCGCGAAGGATTGCTCGAGAGCCTGCTGGTTTAATTCCGCAGACAAACCTCATCTTTTCGCAAAGGCCCCGGAACTTTTCAGATATCGCGGGAAAGCTCCGATTCTCCATCCGGGTGTGGGGCAGGGTTGTGCGGCGTAAGCACGGGGCGCGTGAGAGCGGCTTTGATTTCGGGCAGCGCCAACTGCGCTGCGGCCACGCCTGCGGCAACCAGATCTGGCGTTCTCTGAAAATCGTCCCAGTGAATCTCTTTCACAGCGGGGCGCAGGATAATATCCGCGTATCGCACCCAGCGCTGCGGCGCCTGCTCTTGAATGATCGAGAACGAGCGGCTGATCACTTCGATCGTGTTTTTCGGCCTCTCGTCCGGCTGGCCGGGATCGAGGTGGACAGCAATCACCACGTCGGCGCCCATGTGGCGCAACGCTTCAGTAGGCACCGCTTCTGTCAGAAAGCCGTCGACGAGAACTCGTCCATCATATTCAACCGGCATAAAAAGTCCGGGAAATGCGCACGACGCGCGCAGAGGCCGCGCCAACTCGCCCGTGGTGAAATACACCGTTTGTCCTGTGATGATATCGGTCGCGACAATCGCCAACGGGATTTTCAACTCCTCGAACGTGCGCACTGACGTGAAGCGCCGCAAATATGTCTCCAGCCGCTCGTTTGTCGCCATGCCCATGCGCGAAATGGTCCACCGCCCGAAATCTCGAAAATGCGTCAGCAGGCCTTGATATTCGAGTTCACTGAGCGCCGTGCCGGCTGCGTACGCCGAACCGACCAGCGCGCCGACGCTTGTCCCTGCGAGCAAATCCACGGGAATATTATTTTCTTCAAGGACGCGTAGGACGCCGATATGCGCAATTCCACGCGCGAATCCGCCGCCCAACGCCACGCCGATGCGCGGGCGGTCGAGCGGCAAATTGTAGGCGAACGACCGCAGCCCTTTTACCGCCGTCCCAAGCCAACGAAATACGTTGCCCATCGTTCTCCGAGTACCACGAACATCTGTCCCAGTAAATATGACTATTGTAGCCTGTCCGAGGGCGCAGGGGTTTTTAGGTTGACCCGGTGTGTAGCACTTCTGTAACCTCCGTTTTGGCGCCGGAGCCGTCTCCGGTGCACCAATGACGATTCGCATCGAAAAAGCCGCGGTTTTGGGCGCTGGAACGATGGGCGCGCGCATCGCCGCGCATTTCGCCAACGCCGGCCTGCCCTGCTATCTGCTGGATATTGTTCCCCGCGAATTGACCGCTGAGGAAACGCGCAAAGGTTTGACGCTCGAATCGCC
>DATGJE010000163.1:0-3559 GCA_035295305.1 Candidatus Acidiferrales bacterium
GATTATCCGCGGGTCTTTCCGGACATCGCCTGACGCACGGCGGGAGTCGGCGCTCCGCCGGTCAGGTTGTCCATGTCGGCGATGACGCGCGCCGCTTCGATTTCGAGAACGCGCTTCATTTCCTCGTAGTCTTCCTCCGAAAATTTACCGGCGCGATGCTCGAAGCGCAAATCGCGTATGTTCTCGTAAATCGCGTCGCGACGCTCGAGGAGTTGATCGAGGCGCGAGCGGTGCGGAGCAAAGTCGGACGCTTCGAGCTTGACGCCGAAGACGAACCATAACGTCGCGACCGCCGTGGCGACGCAGCAGAGAGTGATTAGGATGGACTGGCTAGTCATCGTCTATTCATCGGCGTGGCGGCTTATGTCGTTTCGGGCGCGCGCGAGAAGTTCCGGCGAAATAGGAGGTCCACCAGCGACCGCCAGTTTTCGCCGCCACCGCGCGACGACCATCCACACCAGCGCGATGCCGATCAGCGGCGCGATCACAGGCATCAGCCACGCCCAAAGGTCGAAACCAGTTGCCGGCGGAGAAATCAGCACAGTGGGACCGTACTCCTGCACGAAACTCTGCAAAACCAAATCGTCTGACTTGCCCTGCCCGACGCGGTCATTTAACTCTTTCAATTCGGCTTGAGCTGTTTCGCAGGGGCCGGAGAAGTTGCCGCCCATGTGATTGCATTTCGCGGCCGTGTCGTTGCAGCCTCCGCACATGCACATGACGCGGTTGCCGAGTTTTTTTGCGCCCGCGCCAGCGAGCGGATCCTGCGCGTTTGCGGAACCAGCCCAAGCGCAGCAAAGGGCAACTGCAAGGAAGAAAAAGCCGAGCGTGCGCGTTGGTTTGTTCGTCATATTAGTCATCGCCGTGGTGACGCGCGGGAGCTGGGTCCGAGAAGGCTTTCAGCTTTGCTTCTTCGCGCGCGGCTTGCAAGACGATTTGGGGCTGACGATTCGGGAGCAGCGCCAAAATTGTGCCAAGCACAAGCACAAGCCCGCCCAACCAGATCCAGCGCACTAGCGGATTCAAGTACACGTGAATCACGGGATCGTTGCTTTCCGGGCTTCGTCCGGCGTAGACCACATAAAGATCGCGAGCGAGCGAGGAATGAATCGCGACAACTGTCTGCGTGACTTGGCTGGCCAGATAAAAACGGCGTTCGGGATAGAGCATCATGACGGAGCGATCGCCCTGGAAAACTTCGATCGTGGCGCGTTCCGCAGTGTAGTTGCTGTTCGATGTGGCGTCGAAATTCTGGCACAGGAGAGTGTACGGGCCGATGGCCAACCGAGAGCCGACTGACATTTTCTGCTGTATGTCTTGATTGAAGGCCTGGCCGGAAATGCCGATGAAAATCAGGACGATGGCGAAGTGGACGATGTAGCCGCCGTAGCGGCGCGTGTTGCGCATGGTCAACTGGCCGACTGAGGAGAATATGTTGTCGCCACTGCGCGCAGAAAGCACTCGCGCGCCGCGGAAGAATTCGGAAAATATCGTGAGCGTCACAAAAACCGCGAGAATCAAACAAACAAGCGCGTAGAAATGCCGGTAGCCGAAGGCAAAGGCAATCGCGCCCGCGACGAGCGCGGTTCCAAGAGGCCACGCGAAGTTGCGCTTCAAACTGGAGAGCGAAGTTCGGCGCCAAGCGAGCAGCGGGCCGACTCCCGTGAGGAAAAGTAGGAACAGCGCAATAGGTATATTCACTTTATTAAAAAATGGCGGGCCGACGGTGATCTTGCTGCCCTCGAACCACTCGGAGAAGACCGGGAAAAGCGTTCCCCAAAGCACAGCGAAGCAGGCAGCGAGAAGAATCAAATTGTTGAAGAGGAAACTGGATTCGCGCGAGATGACGGAGTCGAGCTGATTATCGGTGCGCAGATAGTCTCGATTCTTCCAGTACGCGACGAAGCAAACGATGAAGATGAGCGCGAGAAACGAAACAAACCACGAACCGATGGACGATTGCGCGAAGGCGTGGACCGAGCTGACGATTCCCGAGCGCGTGAGCGTGGTTCCCAGAATGCTCAGCATATAAGTGATGAATACGAGCCAGACGTTCCAGACGCGCATCATGCCGCGCTTTTCCTGCATCATCACGGAATGCAGGAACGCGGTGGCGGAAATCCAAGGCAAGAGCGATGCGTTTTCGACGGGATCCCACGCCCAATAGCCGCCCCAGCCGAGCACCTGATAGGCCCAGTGGCCTCCGAGAAGAATGCCGACGCCAAGAAACGCCCAGCCGACCATCATCCAGCGACGCGTGATGTGAATCCATTTTTCGCCCGGATAGCGGCCGAGCAAAGCTCCCAACGCAAACGCGAACGGCACCGTGCATCCCGTGTAGCCCAAATAAAGCATGGGAGGATGGATGTCCATCTCGGCGTACTGCAACAGCGGAGTCAAGCCACTGCCATCGGGCAATGTGACGACGTGGAGCGCGCCAGCCGCTCCAATGGTTCCGACCAAAGCAAATGGGCTGGCGACAAAATTATTGAGCACGAGGAAGAAAAGCTGGATGCCGCCAAGAATCACGCCGACGTAGGGCATCAACTCAGGATGTTTCTTGCGATTGATGAAGAGCGCGATGAAGGCGTAGATCGAAAGCAGCCAGCTCCAGAAAAGCAGTGAGCCTTCCTGCCCGGCCCACAGCGCCGAGAATTTATAGTAGGCGGGCAGAGCGCGATTGCTGTGCTCCGCAACGTACGCCATGGAAAAATTGTTTTGGAAGAAGAGCGTGACCAGGCAGCCGACGCCCAGCGTAACGAGCGGGAAGATTGCCATGCCCGCATTGCGGGCGCTCTTGATCAGGAGCGGATGGCGCGTGCGGATGCCGATGATTCCGGCAACAAAAGCGTAGGCGGCTGCGAGAAGCGCCAGAACTAATGCAAAGGACCCGATGATATCCACGGACTTAGCTCGCTCCCATTAACTGCGAGGACCTGCTGCGTTTTGTGGCGCTGCTTGAGTGGTTGATTTCGCCGGAGTGGCTGCGCCCTGTCCAGGCGTCGCCTGATACTTCGAGGCGCACTTCGCTTGCACCTGTTCGGCAACGAAACGGCCGTCGGGCATCAACTTCCCTTCCGCCAGCGCCTGCGCACCGTCTTTGAATGTATCAGGAAGCGGAGAATCGCCGACGTAGCTGATGGGCAGCGTCTTGCCTTCCTCGGTGAGCGTGAAATCGATGCGGCCCGGCAGATGCTTGATGGAGCCGTCGACGACGTTGCCGCTAACACGCATGCGTTGATGAAGAGCGGGACCCTGAAGCGCGGACAATTCAGAAATGGTGTGGTAGTAGGTTTTGCTTTGCGACGCGCCTACCCAGCCCAGCCACACCAAGGCACCGACTATGATAACGGCTCCGACAGAAAACTTCGTTCGGGCGCTCATTTAGAGGACTCCCAGAAATTTATGTTATAACGGCGAAGTTTATCATATTCGGTGACGAGCGTCACAAAAGGGAGAAAATCAGGGGTGGACTAGTTTGGGCTCTAACTGGTTATCGCTCTACTCCACCCGGTTGTGGTTCTTGCACGCGTACAAAAAGAGGTCACCCTCACCCACA
>DATGJE010000164.1:0-6304 GCA_035295305.1 Candidatus Acidiferrales bacterium
TGAAGAGGTAGCCAGTCCAATGCATACCATGAATGGAGACGACCAGGGCGATATCTTGAAACCATGCTGGCACGTCCTGACGCTTATCCCAGTCAGGGATCGCAAAGGATTGTTCGACGTGCGCGAAGTGCGTGCGAAATGCGTCTTCGGCGCTTTGAGTGCGTCCCGCGCGCCACGTGGGACTCTGCAATCGATTGGTTTTCTTCCAGCCTTCCCGCTCATAGACGAGTTCGACGCGATAGCCTTTCGGTCCCGGTTGAGAGTAGAAACGATTGGCGCGCACACGATCCAAAAGCGTCGAGAGAAAAAAGAATTCGTGCTCGCCTGCTTGAATTACGGCCACGGGAGAATCCATGCCGACGGCGGTGTGATGGTCGCCGCCTCCGAAGGGGTAGCCTAGAAGCAATTCGTTATCTTTGGGGTCAAAGAAGCCTTCGCTTCCGGCAGAGATTTGCCCGCGCGGCACGCCGCGTACAATCGCGGAAATGGATTTAATGGGTTGGTCCATCTCGGCTGAAACGTCCCACTCGACAAATTCTCCGTTTTTTCGAATTCGGGCGAGCAGAGTGCCGGGAATTTTCTGCTGATCTCCGGCCCATACGAATTGCGAGCACCGGAGTGTGATGCCGCCGGCGTTTTTTTCAACCGTCAGGTGGTCGCGGTCGAGGCCGTACGCGTTTTCGAAAGTGTACAGACGAAAGGAAAAGAGCATCCCTTGAAACGAGACGGACGGCTCGGGAAAATCAAAACTGAACTTGAAGAAACCTCTGCCCCGTGGCGGAAGATAAACATCGCTTGATGACGTGAGTGGAACGATGTTCCCGTCGGGCGGCGCAGTTCCCGTTACGTCTGCCTGCCCAGCGGCAACTGGCACGATGGGAGGCGGCGTCGCAATGCTTCCGCTTGACAATACCAACGAGGAAGCGCCCGCAGCCAGACCAGTTTTGAGCAAATCACGACGCGAGATTCGTTTCTTCACCGTTTTTTCCTCCGTGCCCGCTGATCAAACTCGCCCGAAAAGCTACACAGATTAGTGCGAGAGGGCCTTTGTCGCCGCCCGCGCGTGACTGAAATGCTGCAGCCAAGACTGGAAGCGATCGAGGTAGAGGTATACCACAGGCGTGGTGAAGAGTGTCAGCATCTGGCTGACGATTAAGCCTCCGACGATGGTGATGCCAAGTGGCCGGCGAAGTTCAGAGCCCGTGCCGCCGCCGACAGCAAGGGGCACAGCCCCGAGCATCGCTGCCATTGTGGTCATCATAATCGGACGGAAACGAAGCAAGCAGGCTTCGTAAATGGCCTCCAGCGGGGTCTTCCCCGCGCCGCGCTCGGCCTGAATGGCGAAATCAATCATCAGAATCGCGTTCTTCTTCACAATACCAATCAGCAGAATGATGCCGATCATGGCGATGACGCTGAGTTCCGTTTTGAAAATGAAAAGTGCGAGCAGCGCGCCGACGCCCGCTGACGGAAGCGTGGAGAGAATTGTGATGGGATGAATGTAGCTTTCGTAGAGGATTCCGAGAACGATGTATACGGCAGCGAGAGCCGTGAGAATCAGAATCGGCTCCGACGCCAATGAGGACTGAAAGGCTTGCGCGGTTCCCTGAAAGCTGCCATGAACATTTTCCGGCATGCCGATTTGGCGTTCGGCGGTGTCGACATCCGTCACGGCCGTGCCAAGAGCGGTGCCCGGTGCAAGATTGAACGAAAGAGTGATGGATGGGAACTGCCCTTGGTGGTTGACGGTGAGTGAAGTCCTCGAAGGCTGATAACTAGCCAGGGCGCTGAGCGGAACCAGGTCGCCTTTATTCGACGCGACAAAAATGGATTTCAGGGCGTCGGAATTTTGCTGGTATTGAGGAGCAACGTCGAGCACAACGTGATACTGGTTCAGACCTTTGTACATATTCGAGACCTGGCGCTGACCGAACGCGTCGTTGAGCGTGCTATCAATCGCCGACATGGAAACGCCCAGGCGCGAAGCAGTATCGCGGTCGACGACGAGCGAGGTTTGCAATCCGTGGACCTGCTGGTCAGTGTTGATATCCAGAAGCTCGGGGATTTTGCTCAACCGGGCCATGAGAAGCGGCGCCCAATGGTTTAGGTCCGCGATGTTGTCCGCTTGCAGAGTGTATTGGTACTGAGAATTGCCGCCGCGCCCGCCGACACTGACGTCCTGGACGGATTGAAGGTACAGCGTCGCACCTGGGATTCCGGAAAGCTTCTTGCGCAGCCGCGCAATCACCTGATCGGCGGACACTTTGCGGATGCTGATGTCCTTGAGCTGCGCGAACATGCGAGCGGTGTTTTCGCTGCCACCTCCGGTGAACGCGGTGACGGTATCGATAGCTGGATCTTCCTGGACGATGCGAGCGAACGCCGTCATTTTTGCGGACATGGCCGCGAACGAGGTGTCCTGATCCCCTTGAATGCTTCCCGTCAAGCGGCCAGTGTCCTGCTGCGGGAAGAATCCTTTAGGAACAACCACGAAAAGATAGACGCTGAGACAGACGGTGCCGATGGTCAGGGCCAGGACGGCAGGCTGGTTGCGCAACACCCATCGCAAGCAGACGTTGTAGAAACTGTGGAGGCCGTTAAAGGCGCGCTCGGCGATTCGATAAGCGCGGCCGTGATGACCCCGATCGCGTTTCAGGAAGCGCGCGCACATCATCGGCGTGGTGGTGAGCGAAACAAACAGGGAAACGCAAATCGCGGCGCTGAGAGTCACGGCGAATTCGCGGAACAGGCGCCCGACGATACCTCCCATCAAAAGAATGGGGATAAAGACGGCAACGAGCGAAGTGCTCATCGAAAAAACGGTAAAGCCAATCTCACGCGCGCCCTGCAGCGCCGCGGCGAAGGGCTGCATGCCTCCTTCGAGATGGCGGGAAATGTTTTCGATTACGACGATGGCGTCATCGACCACGAACCCCGTGGAGACCGTCAGCGCCATAAGCGAGAGGTTGTCGATGCTGTATCCGCACAAATACATCACGCCGAACGTACCGACGAGCGAAAGCGGCACGGCGATGCTGGGGATCGCGGTGGCCCAGACGTTGCGCAAAAATGCGAACACGACGAGCACCACCAACACGATCGAGATGAGCAGTGTGATTTCCACGTCGTGGATGGAGGCGCGGATGGTTGGCGAACGGTCCTGAATCACACCGACATGGATGGAAGGCGAAATCGAAGCTTGCAGATTGGGCAACTCGGCGCGGACGCTATCCACCGTGTCAATAATGTTCGCGCCGGGTTGGCGGAAGACGGCAATCATGATGGCCGGATCGCCGTTGGAAATGCCGGCGTTGCGCGTGTTGGACGCCGCGTCGGTGACCGTGGCGACATCCGACAAGCGCACAGGCGCGCCATTGACCCAGGCGACGATTAAGGGACGGTACTGATCGGCGGTAAAAAGCTGGTCGCTCGTGAAAATCTGCCAGGTTTGATTTTGATCTTTGAGCGAGCCCATGGGGCTATGGGCATTGGCGTTGCTGAGAGCCGTGCGAACCTGCTCCATGCTGATGCCGTAGCTGCTGATCTGCGTGGGGTTCACGTCGACGCGCACCGCAGGCTGCGCGCCGCCCCAAACACCGACTTGGCCGACGCCGGGAACCTGCGCCACTTTTTGGGCGAGGATGGAATCGGCCGCGTCGTAAACAGAACTTCGTGGAATATTGGTGGAGGTGAGACCGAGCAGCATGATGGGCGCGTCAGCGGGGTTCACTTTGCGATAGTTGGGTGAGCCGGGCAAATCAGCGGGAAGCTGACCGCGCGCGGCATTGATTGCCGCTTGAACATCGCGGGCGGCGGCGTCGATATTGCGATTCAGATCGAACTGAAGCGTGACGTTGGTCGAGCCGAGTGAGCTCGATGACGTCATTTGCGTGACGCCCGCGATGCGGCCGAACTGGCGCTCGAGAGGAGTGGCCACAGCGGAGGCCATCGTTTCGGGACTCGCCCCCGGGAGTCCGGCATTGACGGAGATGGTCGGGAAATCAACCTGTGGAAGGGGCGCTTCCGGCAGAAAATTGAATGCGATGGCTCCGGCGAGGAGAATCCCGAGAGTCAGCAGCGACGTCGCGACCGGGCGGCGGATGAACGGGTCCGAAAAGTTGGAGGAGATGTTCACAATTCAGTCGCCCGCGGGTTCCTGGGCCGGCATGTGTACGTGGCTGCGCACACGACTTGCCACCCAATCGAATGCCAGATAGACAACCGGCGTGGTGTAGAGCGTCAGCAGCTGGCTGAGAAGCAACCCACCGACAATTGTGATTCCCAGCGGACGACGCAGCTCCGACCCCATGCCCGTGCCCAACGCGAGCGGAAAACCACCGAGAAGCGCGGCCATGGTGGTCATCATGATGGGACGGAAACGGAGAAGGCAGGCTTCGTAAATCGCGTCGAGCGGCGCTTTGCCTTCCTTGCGTTCAGCCTCGAGCGCGAAGTCAATCATCATGATGGCGTTCTTCTTCACAATACCGATCAACAGGATTAACCCGATCAGGGCAATGACACTGAATTCCGTTCTGCAAAGCAGCAGAGCCAAAATCGCGCCCACTCCAGCCGAGGGCAGAGTGGAAAGAATCGTGATGGGATGGATGTAACTCTCGTAAAGAACACCGAGGACTATGTACACCACGATGACGGCAGCGAGAATCAGCAGCGGCTCGTTGGACAATGAAGCCAAGAATGCGGCTGCCGTGCCTTCGTAGTTCGTTTGAATACTCGCTGGAAGTCCAATTTGCTGGCGAGCCGCGTCAACCGCTTTCACCGCATTGCCCAAGGAAACATTTGGGGCAAGGTTGAACGAAATCGTGACGGCCGGAAATTGTCCCTGGTGATTGATGACGAGGGGAATCGAGGCCGGAACAAAGCGCGTGAACGCGCTGAGCGGGATTTGGCGGCCGCTTGAAGAGTTGACGAAAATATTTTTCAACGCGTCTGGATTCTGCTGAAAACTGGGATTCACTTCCAAAACGACGTGGTACTGGTTGAGTTGCGTGAAAATAGTGGACACTTGGCGCTGGCCGAATGCGTCGTAAAGCGTATCGTCGATTGTCTGAGGCAAAATGCCCAGGCGCGACGCTGTATCGCGATCGATTTCGAGTCCTGCCTGCAGACCCAGGTTCTGCTGGTCGCTCGCGACGTCAGTCAACTCGGGCAGCGATTGCAGCTTGGCTATCATTCGAGTTGTCCAAGTAGCGAGCTCGCTGGCATCCACGTCTTCCATGCTGTATTGAAACTCCGTGCGGCTGACGCGATCGTCGACCGTGAGGTCCTGCACGGGTTGCATGAAGAGGGTGATGCCGTCGACTTTAGCGAGTGACGGTTCGAGACGGCGGATGATATCCGAGGCCGAGACGTGATTGCGGTCGGCGATGTCCTTTAAGTTAATTTGGATCCGGCCGCTGTTGAGCGTGGTGTTTGTTCCGTCGATGCCAATAAAGGAAGAGAGGCTGTCTACGGCGGGATCCTGCAAAATCGCGTGGGTCAGGGCTTGCTGGCGCTGCGCCATAGCGGCAAAAGAAACGTCCTGCGGAGCCTCGGAAACGCCGAGGATGATACCCGTGTCCTGCACCGGGAAGAAACCCTTGGGCACGTAAATGTAGAGAAGGATGGTGGCGACGAGCGTGGCGAAAGTGATCAGGAGAGTCGTGGTGCGGTATCGCAGGACGAAGCGGAGCGTGCGTCCGTAAAATGCAATGGCGGAATTGAACCAGCGCTCGGAGGCATGGTAAAAGCGGCTCTGCGTGGCTTCGTCTTTGTGCTTGAGCAATTGCGCGGACATCATGGGCGTCAAGGTGAGGGAAACAAACGCGGAAACAAGAATCGTCACCGCGAGCGTGACGGCGAATTCGCGAAACAGCCGGCCTACGACGTCGCCCATAAAGAGCAGCGGGATCAGCACGGCGATCAGCGAAATCGTCAGCGACATGATGGTGAAGCCGATCTGCTCGGAACCCTTGAGGGCAGCCTGCAGAGGCGTATCGCCCTGCTCGATATAGCGGCTGATGTTCTCGATCATCACGATGGCGTCATCGACAACGAAACCTGTCGAAATCGTGAGGGCCATCAATGTGAGGTTATTCAAACTGTAGCCAAGCAAATACATCACGCCAAACGTGCCCACAATCGAGAGCGGCACGGCGACGCTGGGAATGATGGTCGCCGAAATGCTGCGAAGAAACAGGAAAATGACCATCACGACGAGCCCGACCGTGAGAATCAACTCAAATTGCACGTCCGACACAGAGGCGCGAATGGTGATGGTGCGGTCGGTCAGCGGAGTGACGGTGAT
>DATGJE010000165.1:0-30614 GCA_035295305.1 Candidatus Acidiferrales bacterium
GCCCTACGGAGTCCATCAGGGATCCCAAATCCGCGGTTCAAAATTCCTTTGGGATGATTCGCGCTGGAAGGGAATTGCGCTGCCCAGCGCCGTATTCTACGAGACCCATGTCGGCGCCTTTACGCCGGAGGGCACCTTCGACGCCATCATTCCCCGCCTGCCGGAATTGAAATCGCTTGGCATCAACATGATCGAATTGATGCCTGTCGCTCAGTTTCCCGGAGAGCGCAATTGGGGTTACGACGGCGTTTATCCATACGCGGTTCAAAATTCCTATGGCGGCCCGGACGGCCTAAAAAGGCTGGTGAATGCCTGCCACCAGATTGGCTTGGGGCTCGCGCTCGACGTCGTTTACAACCACCTCGGACCTGAAGGGAACTATTTCGGCGATTTCGGGCCGTATTTCACTGATCACTATCGCACTCCATGGGGCAACGCGATTAATTTTGATGGCCCGCATAGCGACCAAGTTCGCCGCTTCTTTATTGAGAACGCCTTGTATTGGATCTCCGAATTTCATGTTGATGCGCTGCGATTCGACGCGATACATGCCATCATCGACGCTTCGGCGAAATCCTTTCTCGAGGAATTAACCTCTCGGGTTCACGAGTTCGCGGCGCGCGCCGGACGAACCGTCCACCTGATCGCCGAAAATGACAGAAACGACGCCCGCACTGTCAAATCCCCGGACCTAGGCGGTTGCGGTTTCGATGGCCAATGGAATGACGATTTTCACCATGCTCTGCATTCCCTCGTCACCAGCGAGCGCAATGGTTACTACGAAGACTTCGGCTCCATTCACGATTTAGCAAAGGCCTATTCAGAAGGATTCGTTTACTCAGGACAATATTCGCATTTTCGCCGCCGCAGGCACGGAAATTCCTCGCAAGATGTTGCTTTCCACCACTTTCTCGTCTTCAGCCAGAATCACGATCAAGTGGGGAATCGCGCGGAGGGAGAGCGCTTATCGCAGATCGTCCCGTTCGAATCCCTCAAACTGATTGCGGGGGTCGTCCTGTTGTCGCCGTTCATTCCGCTTTTATTTATGGGTGAGGAATATGCCGAGTCCTCTCCATTCCAATATTTTGTCAGTCATGGCGACGAAGCCTTGATCCACAGCGTGCGCGAGGGCCGGCGCAAGGAATTCGAGCATTTCAAGTGGCACGATTCCGTTCCCGATCCGCAATCGCCCGAAACTTTCATGCGCAGCAAACTTCATTGGGATCAAAGGACGCAAGAGCAACACGAAACGCTTCTCTCATTTTACACTCGCCTGCTCACGCTCCGCCGCACCATCCCAGCGCTTTCGCGTCTCGACAAACAGACGTCGCGAGTGACGGCATTCGATCCTTCAGCCCTCATCATCGAGCGATGGCACGACGCGCATCGTGTGGTCCTTGCTTTCAATTTCGCGCGTTCGGCAAATAGTCTTGTGCTTTCCACTGTTCCAGGAATTTGGAGAAAGCTGCTTGCTTCCGCCGATTCGGAATGGGGAGGTCTCGGGATCGAAACGCCGCGCATTCTGGATTCCCGAAGCCCCGTGACCTTGGATGTTCCGCCAACATCATTCATTGTGTTCCGTCTTGAGGGAGGCTCCGATTGAACGGCCGTTTTCTGTGTGTCCACGCTCATTTCTATCAGCCACCCCGTGAGAATCCGTGGCTCGAAGCGGTCGAAGTGCAGGACTCGGCGTATCCCTATCACGACTGGAATGAACGGATCACCGCGGAATGTTACGCGCCCAATGCCGCGTGCCGTATCCTCGACGGCGAGGGACGCATCGTCGACATTACGAATAATTACGCCAAGATCAGTTTCAATTTTGGCCCCACTTTGCTGGCGTGGCTGGAAGAAAAGGCTCCCAGCGTTTATTCGTCGATCCAGAGCGCCGATAAACTAAGCCGCGATCAGCATCAGGGACACGGTTCGGCCATATCACAAGCCTATAACCACATGATCCTCCCGTTGGCCAATGCGCGCGACAAACACACGCAAGTCGTCTGGGGCATTCGCGATTTCGAGCATCGTTTTGGCCGCTCTCCTGAGGGCATGTGGCTGCCGGAAGCGGCTGTAAATCTCGATTCGCTGGAAGCCCTCGCGTCGAACGGAATTAAATTCACAATTCTCTCGCCTCATTCAGCGCATATGGTCCGGCGCATCGGTGAAGAAGAGTGGCACGATGTCGGTGACGGCCGGATCGATCCCTCCATGGCCTACAAAGTTCACCTTGAATCCGGGAAAGACATCGCGGTGTTTTTCTACGACGGCCCCGTTTCCCGTGGTATCGCATTCGAGAATCTCCTCGAAAACGGCGAGACTTTTGCCAATCGCTTGATGAGCATCTTTTCCGATTCGCGCGACCGGCCACAGTTGGCGCACATCGCCACGGACGGCGAAACTTACGGGCATCACAAGTCGCATGGAGACATGGCTCTGGCGTATGCGCTTCGGTTTATCGAAGAGAATAAGCGGGCCATTTTGACGAATTACTCTGAATTTCTCGAAGAGCATCCTCCCACTCACGAGGCCCAGATTTTTGACAATAGTTCCTGGAGTTGTGCCCATGGCGTGGAGCGCTGGCGCAGCAATTGCGGTTGCAACTCGGGAATGCATGCGGGATGGAATCAGAATTGGCGCGCGCCGCTCCGCGAAGCAATGGACTGGCTTCGCGATACACTGATCCCCACGTATGAGCAGCAGGGCCGCGAAGTATTTCAGGATCCCTGGTATGCGCGCGACGAATACATTCGCGTGATTCTCGATCGTTCTCCAAAGAATGTCTGCGATTTCTTGCATCAGGTTTCTGGGCGTGCGCTCTCGCCCGACGAAAAGCTGCGTGCCCTCAAGCTGCTCGAACTCCAGCGTCACGCTATGTTGATGTACACAAGCTGCGGATGGTTCTTCGACGAGATTTCCGGTTTGGAAACCGTGCAGGCAATCCAATATGCGGCCCGCGCTGTTCAACTTGCTTCTCAGCTAACGGGCAACGCGAATCTGGAAACCGAATTCGTCGAGCGCCTCGCTCGAGCGAAAAGTAATATTCCAGAGAACCAGGACGGCAAACACGTTTACGAGCAATTTGTGAAGCCTGTCATGTTGGACCTGAAGGGTGTCGGCGCTCACTTTGCTGTGAGTTCGCTCTTCTCAGACGCCGGTTCCGAGCAGCATATATATTGTTACACCATTTCACAGCGGGATTTCCGCACGCTCTCGTCGGGGAAAACGCGCTTGGTCGTGGGCCGCGCCCATATCTCTTCCGATATCACCACGGAATCCGCGGATATTTCATTCGGCGTCGTGCATCTCGGTGATCACAACATTGCCGGAGGCGTTCGCGAATTCGCCGGGGAGGAAGCATATCGATCCACCACGAAGGAAATTACGGAAGCCTTCGAGCGCGGCGATTTCGCTGAGGTGGTTCGCGTCGTCGATAAAGCCTATGGAAGCGGCTCGTATACGCTAAAATTTCTTTTCCGTGACGAGCAGCGCAAGATCGTCAATCAGATTCTTGATTCCGCTTTGGAAGAAGCCGAGCATGTCTACCGCCAACTGTACACAAATCGAGCCCCGCTGATGCGCTTCGTCACAGCGCTTGGCATGCCGCCGATCCGCCGTTTTCAGGTGGCAGCGGAATTCACCTTGAACTCAGATATTCTGAAAACCATCGAGTCCGACAATTTGAACATCCAGGAAATGCAAACGCTCCTCGACGAGGCGAAGCGCACGGGAGTTCCCCTTGACGGCACCACTTTGGAATTCGCGCTTCGCAAAAAACTCCAGTCAATGGCCGCACAGTTCCGCGCTAATCCGCAAGACCTGAACCTTCTGGAAACTCTCGACGCCGCCGTGGGTGTTGCAAACACTGCTCCTTTCCGAGTTCATTACTGGACCGTTCAGAACATTTACTTCGATATCTTGAAGAATGTGTACCCGCAGATTCGGGATAGGAAAGCAGAACTCCCAATCGATTTCGAGAAATGGCTCGCGGTGTTTCGCTCTCTTGGAGCGAGGCTGTCGATTCGCGTGGATTGACTGCGTATGCGAATCCCTTCCGCCACCTATCGCATTCAGTTCAATGCCAATTTCCGATTCGCCGATGCCGAAGAGCTCGTCCCGTACCTTCATAAGCTAGGAATCACCGACCTCTACGCCTCGCCGCGATTCAAGGCTCGCTCTGGGAGTTCGCATGGATATGACGTTGCCGATCCGCTTCGAATCAACCCGGAGTTGGGCACGGAACAAGAGTTCGACAGTCTGACCGCCACGCTTCGCCGATACAACATGGGCCTGCTTCTGGATATCGTTCCGAACCACATGGCGGTCAGTACCGAAAATCCGTGGTGGATGGACGTCCTCGAGAATGGCCGCGACTCCCGCTACGCGCTCTTCTTCGACATCGATTGGCAGCCGCAAGGGCCCAAAGTCGCTGACCTCCTCAATAATCGCGTCATACTGCCCATCCTTCCGCACGCGTATAGTCGCGTGCTCGTTAGCCAAGAGATTCGGTTGTGCCTGGACGAGCGTGGATTCTTCATTCAATACGGCGGCAATCGGTACCCTATCAATCCTCGCACGTACTCAGAAATCTTTGCGCTCGCCATCAAATTGTTGGAAGGCAAAAATAAAACTAAAGCCCGTGAGCTCGAAAAATTAAGATTGATCGCAAACAATCTGCCGCGCGGCGGCGGTGAACCCCAAAATGCCATTGAAGAGCGCGAGAAGGCGCGAGCAGCTCTCAAGACCGAGCTTTGGCGGTTGTATCAAGACGACGACGTGATTCGCAATATTCTGGATGACGCACTTCGCAAATTGAACGGCGTCGTTGGAGACGAGTCTTCTTTCGACCCTCTCGACTCTCTTCTGAGCGCCCAGGTTTACCGTCTCGCCGACTGGCATTTGGCTCCGCATGAGATTAACTACAGGCGTTTTTTTGACATCAACGATTTGGTTGGACTGCGTACTGAAGATCCCGTCGTCTTTGCCGCGCGGCATGGATCCATCATGCGTCTGATTCAGGAAGGCAAGATTTCCGGGCTGCGTGTAGACCACATTGATGGATTGTTCGACCCACTCGAGTATCTTGAACGCCTCAAGTCGATCCCGGTTTCCTCCGAAGAGAGCAGCCGCACTTCGCAGATCTATACCATTGTGGAAAAAATCACGTGCGGCAGTGAAACGCTTCCTCCCGAATGGCCCATTTCTGGCAGCGCCGGCTATGATTTCCTCAACGCCGTCAACGCCGTTTTCATTGACCAGGCCGGCTATCGCAGACTCGAAAAATCGTATCGAAAATTCGCCGGCCTGAATTCCTCGTTTGAAGACACGTGGTACTTCCGGAACAAAGACGTAATGGAACAGCTTTTCCCGACGGACGTTAATCGATTGACGTATCGCCTCTCTAAGTTGGCCGCGTTGTGGCCGCGCGCCCGCGATCTTCTGGTGGCCGAATTAATACGAGGGCTAAAGGAAATCACCGCATGCCTTCCTGTATACAGGACCTACTACCGGGATGCGACTTTACGGCCGCAGGATCGAGTCTTTCTTCAGCAGGCACTGTCCGCTGCCCGTGATCGGACACCGTCTGAGGCCGTGAGCAAAGCCGCTTGGGATTTCTTGCGCGAGGTCTTTTTTGCGGAGCTCCCCTTCACCACAGAGCTAGAACGTGAAACTTGGCTCGATTTCATCATGCGATGGCAACAGTTCACGGGTGCGGTCATGGCCAAGGGACTGGAAGACACGGCGCTCTTTGCACATCACAGCCTGATTTCGGTCAACGAAGTGGGAAACAACCCCTTCCACGGTGAAATTCGTTTTGGTTCGCGCGCGTTCCACGAATTCAATTTGCGAACCTTTCAGAGTCATCCGCATACGCTCAATGCGACCTCCACTCACGACACCAAGTGGGGCGAAGACGTGCGCGCTAGACTCAGCGTCCTCTCCGAGATCCCGGGCGAATGGCAGAGATGCCTCAAGCTGTGGTCCAACTGGAACAAAGCCAAAAAGACCAGTGTGGACGGCCATCTCGTACCGACTCCCAACGAGGAAGTCATTCTCTATCAGGCAATGCTCGGAGTATGGCCCGCACAATGTTCGAAAAATATGAATCGTGAGGAACTCAAACGACGAATTGCGGACTTCTTTATCAAGGCTGCGAAAGAGGCCAAAACGCATACGAGCTGGATTTCTCCGAATGAGCCACACGAAGCGGCCCTTCGAAGATTCGCCTGCTCAATCACCGATGATTCCGGCCGCAATCCGTTTCTGGCCGATTTCAAAACCCTGTTAGAAAGAGTGACATTTTATGGGGCCCTTAACTCTTGTTCCCAGCTCATCCTGAAAATGACTTCGCCCGGCGTCCCTGATTTTTACCAAGGAAACGAAATCTGGAACTTCCGTTTGACTGATCCGGACAACAGGCAGCCTGTGGATTTCAAGAAACGAATGAAGATGCTCCACGCGCTAAAGTCCGGCGACGTCGGTGCTATTCCTGAACTCTGCCAGGACGTGCTGAATCATTGGTGCGATGGCCGCCTTAAGCTTTACATCACCTCTTGCATTCTGCAATTTCGACGCGCGCACCAGGAACTATTCTCGAACGGCGACTACCTTCCCCTCAAAGTTCAGACGAAAAGTGAATTCGTGCATGCCTTCGCTCGCCGCCTTGGTCAGGACTGGATTGTCGTGGCTGTCCCGCGACTGCTCACAAATATCGCCGCGACGGGAACGTTCCCCGTCGGCCGGAAGACATGGCGCTCGACCGCCCTGGTTTTGCCCTCTTCTGCGCCTCGCCAATGGGTTAACGTCCTTACCAATGAATCATTGACACCGAAGGACGGAGGAACCAAACTACTGATGCCCCTCAGTGACGTTTTCCGTCATTTGCCCTTTGGCGTTCTCGCCCAGGTTTCGTCTCATGAGTCAAAGAATTGAGTCCCGAATCTCGATAGAAATCATCTAATTATCAGAGGCGCCGATGCTAAGAGGAAGATGCTCCAGAAATTATCTACAAGAGCCGAAAGCTCAAGCGAATTTCACTCCCGAGATGGCGCGCGGCTCATCGCCCCTGAGATGGAGACTCAAGTCCGCCGTGGTTCTCGTGTTCCTTTTCATATTTGTAGTCCAGGCCTCGCAGGGTTTCTCCGTCCTTACTCATGAGGCGATTATCGATAGCGAGTGGGATCCCGTCATTAGACCGCTGCTCTTGCAGCGATTCCCGAACGCGACGCCGGACGAACTGAAAGAGGCTCACGCATACGCCTATGGCGGGGCCATTATCCAGGACATGGGTTACTATCCCTTCGGCAACAAGTTCTTCAGCGATCTTACTCACTACGTGCGTAGCGCTGATTTCGTCCGGGCTCTGATTCGCGAGTCCAAAAATCTCGACGAGTACGCCTTCTCTCTTGGCGCCCTCGCTCATTACGTCGCAGACAATGATGGCCATCGTCTCGCCGTCAACCACGCCGTTCCCATGCTTTACCCGAAACTTCGCCGCAAATATGGAAACATAGTCGTTTACGATCAGGACCCCGCGGCACACCTAAAGACGGAGTTTGGATTCGATGTTTTGGAGGTCGCCAAGGGCCATTACGCCTCGGACAATTATCACGACGCCATCGGGTTCCAGGTTTCTCAGGACCTGCTCCAACGGGCTTTCCAGGATACCTATTCCCTCGACCTGACCTCCGTAGTCACCAAGTACGATCTTGCCATCGGGACGTTTCGTTATAGCGTCAGCACCGTGATTCCACAAATGACCAGGGTGGCATGGCAGACCAAGAAGGACGACATCCGGAAGGAAATTCCCGGTATCACGCGCCGTAAGTTTATTTATAATATTTCGCGGGCCAGCTACAAGAAGAGTTGGAAAGATCAGTACAAGAAGCCTGGATTCGGCACAAGACTCCTGTCTTTCCTGCTCCGAATCGTACCCAAGATAGGACCCTTCAGAGCTTTGTCCTTCCGCGCCCCCACGCCCGAGGCTGGCCAGCTTTTCATGGCCAGTTTCAACGCGACGATCAAGGACTACGCCGACGCCCTCCACGAAAAGGAGGAAACTGGCGAGCTTCAAATTCAAAACGACAATTTCGATACTGGCACTGTCACCGGACCGGGCGATTATCCTCTGGCTGACGCGACCTACGCCGAGCTCGTCGACCGCCTGGCCAAGAACCACTTCCAGCAGATCTCACCGGAACTTCGTCAAGACATACTCGCCTACTACAGCGATCTGAACGCACCGTTTGCGACCAAGAAAAACAAGAAGGAATGGCCTCGAGTAGTAAGCGAAATTGATGAGTTGAAAACGGTAACTCCTGTGGTTGTGCCCGTAGCGGCACCCCCACAGCGCTAGATATTGCGAGCTAGGAGATGAGGATACCAGTACAATGTTCTGTTCGAAGATCTCAAGCTTTGCCCTGTCTGTGAGGGGTTCTGTCTTTCTTGAAAACTACGCCTTTCCCCTGCTTCCCGCCACAACCAGGATAATTCCTCCCACTAGCAAGATGCCGCCGAATATGGGCGACAACGGAATCGTCTTGTGCTCGGTTGCAGTGGCCTGTATGGGCCCCAGGTCCACCACTTTCTTGTGTGTTGTGTAGGTGATCCCTTGATATGCGAAGGAAATTACGGCAAGAACGATCAGGATGATGCCAATGACCGTAGCGGTCTTCATCAGTACCTCTCGTAAGACAGGCTGGGTGTCGCGGGGAACTGGTCCCCGCGAACCATCTTACACTTGCGTGCAGCCACGTGCGCCGCTGGTTTCTGCGATGCTACGTCCTGCGCATTAATCCGCCAACTAGCGACACGAGGAACAAAATGATAAAAATAAAGAACAGGATCTTGGCGATTCCCGCCGCGGCCGCCGCGATCCCGAAAAATCCGAACACTGCTGCAATGATCGCTACGATGAGGAATACCACAGCCCAACTCAGCATCGTGCCTCCTCTAGGGGCAATTATCCTTCCCAGGTTTTAACACGACACACGCCCCTATGACTCAATTCTTTTAGGCTCTTTTCGGTCCCAGTACAATACAACTATTCAGGTATCGACGGTCATGGTTTGCTGTATGGCCCTAAGTACCGCTAGCTGTGCCACTTTGGCTACCCGATTCTCCCCGGCCCTATCGGGATTACCCCGTATTCCGTCACGTCTCCCGATGGTGTCTTCTGTTATCAGCGTGCGGAGGCTGTCCCCGCGCCGCCGGCCAGACATTCTTCGTCGGCGACAAGTTGAAATGTTCCTAAACGGAGGCTGCAAATGAACTGGGACCAACTGGAAGGGAAGTGGAAACAATATAAAGGCAAAGCCAAGGCAAGATGGGGTAAGCTCACCGACGATGACCTCGACGTCATTGACGGCAATCGCCAGCAGCTCGTTGGAAAACTCCAAGAGTACTACGGCGTCACGAAAGAGGTCGCCGAGAAGCAAACTCATGAATTCGCGGAAGCTCTAAAGGAAGAACAAAAGCAAGCTCAGCGCGCAGGCCGGTAAATAATTACAGTCCACTTGAACCCTTAATTTTTTTGTTGCAGTCTGGCGAAACGCCTTACCTTTGCGGCAAGGCGTTTCGCTTCTCCATATCAGAAAAAGGAGACCCATGGCCAAAGTATCATCAAGTTCCACCACAAGTGAGTCCGGTTCACGCGAGCCCAAGATTTCCCGCAGCGAGCTGATTAACTTGTTGAATAAAGACCTCGCACGCGAGTACCAGGCCATCATCGCTTATGTTGTGTATTCCCAGGTGCTCAAGGGCGCCGCATATATGAACATCGCCGCCGAGCTCGAGAAACACGCTCAAGAGGAACTCAATCACGCCCTGATCATCGCCAAACAGATTGATTATTTGGGCGGAATGCCTGCCGTGAAGCCTCTCGACGTTCGCACTTCGGAAAAGGCAACCGACATGCTTCGCTACGATCTCGAGCAGGAGAATGAAACCATCCGCGACTATCGTGAACGTGTCCGCCAGTGCGAAGCCCTCGGCGAGTTTGCAATGGCCGAACATATTCGGGACATTCTGATGGATGAGCAAGAGCACCAAATGGACTTGGCCAACGCCCTCGGTGAAGACACGCCCAATGCTGCCACCTCGAAATAACTGTAGAACACCTAACCTGTAGTCCGGCCCCGTCTACGGAGAATCTCCCGGAGAATTAAAGTTTTCCGCCGATAGCACTGTCCGACGCGTTTCCGTATTCTAACCGCGTAATGTTCACCCGACCGCAATACCTTACTCGCCTTTACAATCCTCCAAAAGGGGCCGTTGCAATTCCACCCGATAATGACGGCCCCTCCTACCTCTTCTAGTTCCATACAAACCCGTACATTCAATTTTGTCGCTTGTTACAGCGTATGCTGGATGGATTGCCGCTCGTCAATGCTTCAGAGTTGCTCAAGCTCAGTGACACGATCGATAAACGCAGAGAAGGAAGTTAGATTGAATACGGGCTTTAGGGAGGGCAAAAATGCCAACACAACAGGCTGGCTCGGCAATAATCGAAGAACCCTCTCAACCGGATCCGCTCCGGCCAGAGCCTGGACGCAGGCGCAAGCGCCGGTCAAATGATCCGACGCAACCTGAGCCGCGCCGTGACAAACCGAGTCCCGAGACTCCTCACGACCCTCAAGACCTTCCCAGCCAGGAATTGAGCAGTACCCGTCGAAAGTAGGATCAGAAAGTAGTCCCGATTTATAGAAGTTTTTTAAGAACTTTCCATGTCCAAAGATTCCCGAAGGAGAAACCGAATGAACGTCGCAACAAAATTTAGTCGGCGGTTTCCGTGGTTCGCATCCGTCGGACTGCTCGCGTCTATGTTCGTGTGCTTTGCTCCCTCTCGCGCCGCGGCCCAACAAGTTCCACCCGACAACACCAAGAGAAATCAAAACGCCGGTATGACCGCGGACCAACAGAAAAACAATTCCTCCGATATGGAAATGACGCGGCGCATCCGACGCTTAATTGTGAACGATAAGAGTCTTTCGACGTACGCCCACAACGTTAAGGTCATCGCCCGGAATGGACACGTCACGCTGAAGGGACCTGTCAACTCGCGTAAAGAGAAAGAAGTGATCGCGTCAAAAGCTACAGAGGTTGCAGGCGAAGGAAATGTGACCGATGAAATCCGGGTGGTTCCCAAACAGCCGGCGCAATAAGCAAAAATAAAAACAATTGGAGGAACACTTATGGCTGGTAAGAATACGGCAGTGTTTGGCATTTATCCGAATCGTCCCAGCGTTGAATATGCTCTGGGAACTTTGAAGGGCGCGGGATTCCGAAACGCGGATGTTTCCGTGCTTCTTCCTGAGAATCTCGGCTCGAAAGATCTTCTCACCGAGAAAAACACCAAGGCGCCGGAAGGCGCAACCACCGGCGCAGGTTCCGGCGCTGTCATCGGAGGAGCGCTCGGTTGGCTCGTGGGCATTGGTGCGCTTGCGATTCCAGGCCTTGGTCCGTTTATCGCGGCCGGTCCGATTCTGGCAGCACTGGCTGGCATTGGTGCGGGCGGCGCGGTTGGCGGTTTCGTCGGAGCCCTTGTGGGTATGGGCATTCCGGAATACGAAGCCAAGCGCTATCAGGGTCGCATGGAAAAGGGCGGAATTCTTCTGTCCATCCATTGCGATAATTCGGACTGGGTCAAAAAAGCCAAAGAGGTCCTGAAGAATACCGGGGCGGAAGATATCTCCTCCACGGGCGAATCCTCTGCGGACTACGCCGAGAGTGACCGTCCGCACTCTCGCGGGGCAGCTAATTAACCAGTTCGGCTATCCCAAAAGTTTCATATCACTTATACCAGCTGCGCGAAGAGCTCGAATCGGGATCTTCGCGTAGTCGTTTTTAACGCAAGAACAATTCTCCTCACAAAAGAAATCCGCTTCCAAACTCCTCATCCTTTGCCCTCTCCGCTAAGAAATAAAGGAAACTTGTAGTCTTAGCAGCGCGTAGTAACATCGAGGATAGTAAATGTCACAGGGTAATAACGGAGCTGCAATTCACGCGGACAACGTCTCGCGCCATTATCAAATGGGCGCCGCGCTAATCCGTGCCGTGGACGACGTAAGCCTCAGCGTAGGTGCTGGCGAATTCTTGGCGCTTCTCGGTAGTTCCGGCTCCGGCAAATCCACTCTTCTGAATTTGCTCGCTGGTCTCGACCGTCCCACCGCCGGCGCGATTGTCGTTCGAGGGCGCAATCTTGCGGAAATGGACACCCACGAACTGGCGCGTTACCGTAGCCTCACCGTCGGCATGGTTTTTCAAGCGTTCAACCTGCTGCCGCGCATGACCCTGGAGGAAAATGTCGAACTCCCTTTGCGTTTGGCGGAAGTCGACCGCGCGGACCGTGCGGCGCGCGTGCGCGAGGCGCTTGAGCATGTGCACCTGGAAAAGCGCCTGGCGCATCGCCCCAGTGAGCTTTCCGGAGGCGAACAGCAACGCGCCGCGCTGGCTCGCGCTTTAGTGAATCGCCCAACGATTCTGCTTGCCGACGAGCCGACTGGAAACTTGGACAGCGTCACCGGTGAAGAAATCATGCTGCTGCTCAAAAACTTCAATCAATCGATGGGCATGACGATTGTGATGGTCACGCACGAGCGTCCACTAGCCGAGCGCTTTGCGCATCGCATCGCCACGGTGGCCGACGGGAAATTGATCAGCGTCACCGGGAAATCCCGCGACGGAGCGCAATCATGAAACTCGGCGACTTAACCGAGCTCGCCGTTCGCAATTTGCGCGAGGCCATCCTTCGGAATTCGCTCACCACGTTGGGCGTTGCGGTCGGCGTAGCTTCTTTGGTCGCGATGCTTTCGCTCGGCGTCGGCTTGCAGCAATTCGCTTCGCAGCGCCTCGCCAATAGTGGGTTGTTCAACGCTATTTTTGTCGCGTCGCGTTACAACGCTGGCGACTACGAACGCCGCTCACGACAGAATCAACCCGCCGATTCATCAACTCCCGCGCGCCCGCTCGACGAATCCGTTCGCCGCGAAATCGCGGGCCTTCCAAACGTCAACGAAGTCTATCCCGAGATTCGCTTTATGACCGAAATTCGTTACGACGAAAAGCCATATCCGACGATGGTCGCCGGCATGCCTGACTCCGCGCGCACGGACGGCGCTTTCGACGGAATGCAAGGCAAATTCTTCTCCAGTCCCGGCGCCGATGAAGCCATCCTTCAAATCGAATTCGCCAAAGAGCTTTCCGCGCAGCCATCTGCGCTGATTGGCAAAGACCTCGTCTTGCGCTACGCAGAACGACAAGCCCTCCCGACGCAAGGCGGCGCCTCTAAGACAGTTTCAGGTAATGGCAACGAAAGTTCCGCTGGCACGGGCTTCTCCGTCGTTCCGCACGAAGAGAAATTGCGCATCGTTGGTATCATCTCCACGGAACCCGAAGGCGGCTTCGGCGCTTTCGGCCGCAGCCGCGTATTTATTCCGCTCGCCGTCGCCGAAACGCTCAGCGCCACGCAAGTCAATGATCTTCGCGACGTGTTGAACGGCTCCGGCAAGACCAGCAGTTATGCCAGCCTCACAGTCCGCGTCAAGAGCCCAACGCAGGTGCCACAAGTAGAAGCCGCCATCAAAAATATGGGCTTTACCACTTTCTCGCTGCTCGACACGACTCGCAATCTCCGTTTGTTTTTCACCGTGATTGATCTGCTCCTCGGAATTTTTGGCAGCCTCGCATTGGCCGTCGCCACGCTAGGTATTGTCAACACGCTCGTAATGGCCATTCTCGAACGCCGCCGCGAAATCGGCGTTTTCAAAGCCTTGGGCGCGGACGATCGCGACATCAAGCAGCTCTTTTTTGCGGAAGCGGGCGTGATGGGTCTCGTCGGAGGCATTGGCGGAGTTGCGCTCGGCTGGCTGATCGGCAAAGGCGTCACCCTCGGAACCAACATTTACCTCAGCCGCCAAAATTTGCCACCTGTGAACATTTCCGCTGTACCCCTGTGGCTCGCGCTTGGCGCAATCGCTTTCGCCATCGTCGTCAGCCTCGCTGCGGGACTGTATCCAGCTTCGCGCGCCGCTCATCTGAATCCCGTCGAGGCTCTCCGGTATGAATAGCCGTCGGCGCGCCGCGGTTCTTGCGGTGTGCGCTTTTCTCGGCCTCGCGTTTGCTCAACCGGCGCGCGCCGCGCTGGGCCGCATTGAATGCCGCTCAACGCACAGCCAAATTCTCAACCGTGCGGTGCGCTACTGCGCCATCTTGCCGCCCAGTTACGATGCGAGCAAGACGTGGCGCTATCCTGTTCTTTATTTTCTTCACGGCCTGGGCGAAAACGAGCAGATGCTCGTCAGCTCCGGCGGGTGGAATCTCATCGAAGATCTTTGGGAGCAGCATCAGCTTGGCGAATTTCTGATCGTCACGCCGGATGCGGACACGAGTTTTTACATCAACTCGCGCGACGGCCGCGAACGTTACGAGGATTTCTTCATTCGCGAATTTCTGCCGTTTATTGAACGCACGTACCGCGCGCGGCCCGGCCGCCGCTATCGTGGCATCGGCGGAATTTCCATGGGTGGCTACGGTGCGCTGCATCTGGCTTTTCGCCATCCGGAATTGTTTACGTCCGTCAGCGCGAGCAGCGCGGCGCTGCTCGGCAAACTCCCCGATGTGAAATTCGCGAATCCCCGGGAATCACGCTTGCTGCGTGTACTCGCCGTTTTTGGCACGCCACCCAACGCTGCGTTCTGGCAACGCAACGACCCAATCACGCTGGCGCGTAGCGCCCATCTGGAGGACATGAAGATCTATTTTGACTGCGGCGCGGAAGATGATTACGGTTTCGAGAAGGGCGCGCAGACTCTTCACAGCGTCCTTGCTTCCCGCGGCATTGCGCATGAATTTCATCTTTATCCCGGAGGTCACGACTGGCGCTATTTCGCCGCGCATCTCCCCGCTGCGCTCAAGTTTCACTCGCGCGCGTTCAATCTTGGCCCGCCTGAATAGCGCTCTCGGCAATGCAAATAATTGTGCAACCGGTTATACGATTTCACATCCAATGCATTGGCTTCAGCGCTTGGAAAGCTCTGGGATCAACGGATAACCAATCGGGAGCTTTCGCGTCTAACGGACGTACAGATTGCGTTTTGATTTTTCGAGGTGATCCATGAAAGAGCAAACGTTCGCAAACCATTCGCGCGTCGTGCCCGCGTTTCACATGGTGGCGTTGCCAATTTTGCTTCTCAACATCGGGTACTCGATTTACGCATTGGTGCATACATGGTTTTCGTTCGGAGCGCTCGTGTCGCTCCTGGTCTCGATTGCTTTATTGTTGGTCGCGTTGTACGCCCGGATGTTCGCATTAACGGTACAGGATCGCGTGATTCGCCTCGAGACGCGTTTGCGCCTCGAAAAACTTCTCCCCTCTGATCTGAAGGCGCGCATTCTGGAGTTCTCCGTTGGTCAGCTCATCGCTCTGCGTTTTGCGAGCGACGCCGAACTGCCCGATCTCGCGCGCCGCGTCCTAGATGAAAAAGTGAAGGACAAGAAAGCTATCAAGCAAATGATTAAGACCTGGAAGCCTGACTACCTGCGCGCTTAGTCCGCGATCTCCCCGATTCGCGATTGCTTTTCGAGTTCGCGTCCGTTTGTCTGGTTGTCTTGGTGGGCGACCTGACGTGCAGTTTTTGTTCTTTTGCGTACAAACACCCGGGAATGCTTCCTAGGGCTTCCCGCTGTTCCCGCGAACAAAAAATTCCTTCTTATCCACGTTCGCCGGCACGGCCACGTCGAAGAATCCCACCATCATTTCGTCATACGTTTGGTCGCCCCACCGGACTGCCGCGGTCGGATCGGGATTGTGGGGATTGTTGCGCGAGTTGTCGTACCACGCGACAGCTTGCAGTTCCGTTCCCGCTTTCAGAAATCGCGGCTGCGCCAGCCGGTAGCTCAACTGCCAGTAAAAATCATAATTCACGCGCAGTAGTGTCTCGCTCGTGCCGTCGCCACGAATAACGTTGTACTCAAATTTCTTTCCGCGCAGGTGCATGTGCGGAAAAAAGCTGAGCAGCGTGCAATCGTTCGGCAAAGTTCCATGAACCTCGACGCGAAAATTCGGCACACCCGGTGGAATGATGAAGCGGTCATTAGTTAATTGCAGAGTCAGCACACGCTGCTTGGGAGGCTGTTTTGCGAATACGAGCCCGATGCTCGACTGATCCGTGGCCGCATGTCCATTCGTTATGTAATGCATCTGAAAAACAAGATCCGAGCCTGCCGGAACGAATTTCGCCATGCCCGTGGGCCACTCGTCCGGCGAACTCCCCGGCGCGTAAACAAGAAGAATGTCGCTGTCCGTCCATTCTGCATCGCGTCTGTCTTGCGCACTCTTCAGACTCGACGCCGTGAACGGCGCGCCCACTGGCGCGTGCCTCAACCACTTCGATCCCGGCGGCCGCACATAAACCACGGCGTGATGAACGTTCTTGCGGCTTGAGGGCCGAATCTCCGACACTTGTACCCACTCGTCCTTCGTGAATCCCGTGGGCACAATTTCGTACGTATATTCCACGTCGCCCTTCGGGGGAATCACCACGGGCTCGGGCATCCTGACCACATCATCCGGCTGCGGAATAATCCATCCCGGCGCCCAACGGCGGGGCGGCGGCGCGTCCTTGGGGTCTCCCGCTGGCGCGCCAGCATCGGCCCACGCGGCAAGCGTTGCAATCTGCTCCGGCGTCAACGACGGATCATTTGCGAAATGTCCGCAGCACGGATCGGCGAACCACGGAGGCATGATCCGCCGCGCGACCTTCTCCTTGATTTCGCGCTCATATCGTCGCGTTTCACCGTAATTCACCAGCGGCATGGGCGCGATTTCGCCTGCCCGGTGACACGCCTGGCAGTGCTGCTGCAAAATGGGAGCAATGTCTCTATAGAATGTGGGTGGGGTGGGTTTTGCACTGCGACTGTTGTGAGCCGCGCCGCCGCACCGTCCTATCGCTACGCAGACCGACAGCAGAAGTAGTGTCCGCTGAACATGTCGAATGCTCGATCGATGCTTAGTCATTCCGTTTTGCGTTATAGGGAGCCGGCCCCGGTCCTCGTTTGGCGCATGCAAGTCCCAGGCCGCTCAAAATCCTGGAACTTTCCAGCTTGCCCGTTTGAATACTGTATGTAACGCTGCGATAGGCTGAGTTCTGCCCGCTTCGACGCTCTACATTACCAGCATGTGCGGCCGCCGGCGACACGATCCAGCCAGGGTTTATTGCTAACACAGGAGGAAAGTCGCATGAGAAAAGAATTTCGGCGGTTTGTGGGGACTTTTTCTTTACTCGCAGGCTTGTTTTTCTTTTCAGGCGCTTCAGTTCGCGCGTCGGTGCCGCAAGACCAACCACAAGGCAAAGCAAACCACCGTCGCGGGATGCAATCCCCTGACGAGCGGCTCCAGATGCTTACCAAACAACTCAACCTAACGGATGACGAGCAAGCGAAAATCAAGCCCATTCTGGTAGATGAGCAGAAAAAGATGGAAGATCTCCGCAGCGATTCAACTTTGTCCCAGCAGGATCGCTTCCAGAAGATGCGGGACATTCGCGAGGACTCTTCGAAACAAATTCGTTCCAATCTGGACGAAAATCAGCAGAAAAAGTTTGATGATATTCAAAAGGAGCAGCAGAAGAGAATGCAGGAAAGGCGGAACAGTGGCGGCGGTCCAGGCCCGGGCGCAAGTCTCAACTAGTAATCGGGTCTGAAATCAGGAGCAACGCCCGGCCGACAGTGCACGTCACACAACTGCCGAGCAATAGTTTTCGTGACCCGGTTCGCGCCGTAGATTGACGAAGATTGTAACCTCAACACGAAGTGCGACCGGGCCTTCGTTTGCCTCCATGGTTACCATCTGGAATTTCGGAAAGGCAGTCTTACCCTGAGCGTAACCAGAACACTCGGCTTCATTTGTGGAATTCTACTCGCTATCGCCCCTGCCGCGCGAGCACAGCAAAATACCGCCTCACAGACACCCATCCCCGTTTTTGGCATCTCCGTGTCTGGTATCGTTCAGACGGATGGCGGCATCCCTATCCCGGGTGCCACCGTTCGCGCAGAGAACTCGTCCACCCACCAGCGATGGGTCACGTGGACCGGCGAGGACGGCAAGTTCAGCTTCCCGGGCCTTCCTCCTGGGTCGTACCAAATTTCCTCGGATGCGCTGGGCTTTGGGGCCGCAACGCTCGATAGCGAATTCCAGTCCCCGACGCCTCCCCCGCCTCCTGTTGTCCTCATTCTTCATGTTCTCTCCCTCGCGGAAATGTCCTCCAACAATTCGGGCGTGTCCGGGAATCCGTCCAAGCCAGAAAACGAAAAAGTCCCGGTTAGTAGCGGGCCAACCGTCCCGCAGAATGGTGCGCCAGCTCAGAGCGGTCCAGGCCAGACCGTTCAACGGCAACCAGGTCGCGCCCGTCAAGGTGGCTCGGCGGTGCCCGCCGGTTTGACTAACGCCATGCGGCAGGGCATGGGCGGTTTTCAGCAAGTCGATGTGGATGTGCAGGGCGGTGGTGACACGACGACCCCTGACCAGACTTCCGCCTCGACAAATACGCCGCTGGGCGCCTCGTCTTCTTCCGATTCCTTGCTGCTCAATGGTTCGGTTGGACTTGGCGCAAACACATTTGGTCCCGGCTTCGGTGGCGGCAGCCTGCCAGGCTCGAATCTAGGTGTCGATCTTGGCCCAGCTCCGGGACAAAGAAGAATGGCTATGGCTGGAGGTGGTGGCGGTCGCGGCGGCCCAGGCGGTTTTCGCGGCGGTGGTGGACCCCCGGGCGGCGGAGGAATCTTCGTCATACAGAGGTTCAGGCAGCAGGTTAACCGCATCCATTACGGTTTTGCAGAGACCTATCAAAATTCGGCTTTCAATGCGCGTCCTTATTCCTTGACCGAGCCTAATCCACCCAAAATTAGCTATTACGACGAGCGTCTTAACTTCAATGCCGGTGGTCCCCTGAAGATTCCGCATATCTATGACGGCAGCGACAAGACCTTTTTCTTCGCGAACTACGGTCTTAATCGCCAGCAATCGCCCCAGGACAGTTTCGCTACCGTCCCCACGCTAGCCGAACGCGGCGGCAACTTTTGCTCGGTTGTCTCGCAACTCTATAATCCATTTTCCAGTTCCAACGGCCCTCGCCAGCCGCTCGGCTGCTCAATTCCGGTTGGCATGCAGGATAATGCCGCTCTGGGCCTTTTGAAATTTATTCCACCGCCCAATCTTCCCGGCACCGTGCAGAACTACCATCTCGAAACGACGGTTCCCCAGTCGAGCGATTCCGTCAACATCCACATCCTCCACACAATTTCCCGGCGGTTTAGCCTCAATGGCGGGTACAACTTCAATTCCGGTCGTGGCAACACGTTGGGGGATTTCCTAACGCTCGGCGGCACCAGCTCATCGCGCAATCAGAATGTTGACCTGCACTTCGTTCAGACATGGTCGCCGCGTCTGACAAACGATTCCTTTGTCAATTGGAGCCGCAGCCGCAGCCGTATTTTGAGCGACAATTCTTTTGTCAACGATATCTCTGGGCAACTCGGAATTACCGGCATTTCGACCGCCCCGATTAATTTCGGTATTCCCGGAATTAATTTCACGAATTTCACCGGTCTGTCCGACCCGATTCCTTCGCTCGTTCGCAATCAGACTTTGCGTTTTAACGACAGCGTCGCATACGTTTTGCCCAAGCACACAATCACTGTCGGCGGGGAACTGCGCCGCATGCAAAACAATACCCAGTCCGATCCCATCCCTCGCGGCCAGTTCAATTTCACTGGATTAATGACCAGCCAGCTCGACGCCTCCGGCCAGCCCGTGCCCGGCGAATTGGGCGTCGACTTCGCGGATTTTCTCCTCGGCGTTCCGCAAACTACGCAACTGCAATTCGGCAGCACAAATACTTATTTTCGCAACTGGGGCTTCATCGGGTACGCTCAAGACGACTGGCGCGTTCGGCCCCGTTTCACGCTGGAATTCGGTCTGCGCTATGAGGCAGAAACGCCGCCGATCGAGCTTTACAATAAGATCGCGAATCTCGATCTGAATTCCGACATCACTCAAGCCCAGGTTGTCGTGCCCGGCCAGACGGGTCCGTTCAGCGGCTCGTTGCCCAGATCCCTGATTCGTGGCAGTTACAATGACTGGGCGCCACGCTTCGGCATGGCGTGGAAGCCTTTTGCCAAACATGCCTTCATCGTTCGCTCGGGCTATTCGATTTTTTACAGCGGATCGGTTTACGGCCACCTTGCATCCGAACTTGCAAACCAGCCGCCTTGGGCGCAAGCGCAATTCCTCAGCACGTCCGCCAGCCAGTTCCTGACTCTCGAAAACGGTTTCCCATCGCTGCCTTCGCAGCCCTCGGGAACCATCACCAACACCATCGCTGTCGATCCAAATTACGCGGTCCCGCAGATTCAGATTTGGGATCTTGGCCTCGAGCAGCAATTACCGCGCAGTTGGGTTTTAGACGTCACCTACACCGGCACTAAGGGCGCAAATCTCGACATTCTCCGAGCACCCAATCGCCTCGTGCAGCTCAATGGCGACGTGCGCCGCATTCCAAACGTCGGCGGCTTCACTCTGGATCAGTCTGGCGCCCAATCGATCTATCACGCCCTGCAGGTTCGCTTGCAGAAGCGTATGTCACGCGGACTCACGGTCTACGGCATCTATACCTTCGGCAAATCGCTCGACGATGCCAGCTCGATCGGCGGCGGTTCTCCCGTCGTCGAGCAACAGGACGGCAACTTGCGCGCGGAGTGGGGCCGCTCCGCATTCGATGCACGCCATCAGCTCCGGATGTTCGGAGTTTACGAACTGCCCTTTGGCGCTCGGCAGCGCTGGGCGCACCATGGGTGGCAGGCTTCGCTCTTGGGGAATTATCGTCTCAACGCCGTCGCCACGGCTTCAAGCGGCCAGCCGTACACAGCCCTTGGCCCTCCTTCTGACAACACCGCCAGCGGCGGGGGATTCTCCGAACGGGCAAATCAAGTCGGAGATCCCTGCTTGCCCTGGGACCAGCGCACACCCCTCCATTTCTTCGACACGTCGGCGTTCGTTGCTCCGCCTGTCGGCACCTTCGGCGACGCCTCGCGCAATACCATCTGCGGGCCGGGAAATTTCAACATCAGCGGCGGCCTTTCAAAATCCATGGTCTTTGGCAAAGACCAGCAGCGCCGCATGACGCTTGCCTGGCAGGTTCAGAATCTGACCAACACCCCAAATTTCTCAGGGCTTTCCACTGTCGTAGGTTCGTCGACTTATGGCCGCGTGCAAAGCGTTAAGTCCATGCGCACGATGGATATTTCGTTACGGGTGAACTTCTAATGCGTAGGCTTACGCTTTCGCTTTTCGCGTTTTTCTTGGTGATTCCCGCTGCGTTTTCGCAGGAGCAAAAGATTCCTGCTCCGCCGCGGCAGCAGCAGAAGTCCACTCCTGCGGTTATGCGCGCAAATGTGAATCTCGTCGTCATCGACGCGGAAGTTACGGATCGTTCCGGCAATCCCATTCGCGGACTTCGCGCCGATCAATTCACGCTCCTTGAAGACGGCAGACAACAGAAAATTCTTTCTTTTGTTTACTCGGATATAGAGTCTCTCGAGACCGCTGGAAAGACTGTGGGTCCTCCGGTCGTTATACCCATCGAATCCACGGCGACGGTTTCGAACGATGCTCTGGCCGCAACTGTTCGCGACCACCGCATGATTCTCCTGTTTTTTGATTTATCTTCCATGCAGAACGACGAGCTTTTGCGCGCCCGCGACGCTGCCCTCAAGTTCGTCCGTGAACAAATGACGCCCGCCGATCTCGTGTCCGTCGCCGTGCTCGGGAATCAATTGAGCATCCTCTCGGACTTCACGAACCAGCGCCCTAATTTGGAGAAAGCCATCGCAAGCCTCACTCCCGGAATTAATTCGCAGCTGGCCGGACTTTCCGCCGCGCCCGCCCAGAACGGCGAATACGACGTCAGCGAAGATACCGGTGCGGCTTATACGCCGGACGACACCGAGTTCAATATTTTTAATACCGATCGCAAGCTCTCTGCGATGCAAGGCCTTGCCAATCTCCTGAAACACATTCCCGGCAAAAAGATCGTGATGCAATTCACGGGTGGAATCACGCAAACGGGCGAAGAAAATCGTACGGAGCTCGAAGCGGCAACCGACGCCGCGAATCGCGCCAACGTTTCTTTTTACACCATTGACGCGCGCGGCCTCATGGCTGAAACCCCCGGCGGCGACGCCACCACGGGCGCATCTACCGGACAATCGATGTTCTCCGGCGCTTCCGTTTTCAAGCAATCCGAATCGCGGCAGGATTCTCGCGACACGCTATCCACGCTCGCTGACGATACGGGCGGACGCTCATTTTTCGATATCGGCGATTTATCCAAGGCATTTCGGCAGGTGCAGCAGGATACCTCCGGCTACTACCTGATCGGCTACAGCACTTCGAACACGAAGCCGGATGGAAGTTGGCGCCGCGTCACTTTGAACCTCAAGGTTCCTGGCGCGCGCCTGCGCTATCGCACCGGATACTTTGCGCCGCGCGATTTCAAGCACATGTCTACCGACGACCGCGACCAGCAATTGGAAGAAGCCCTTCGCTCCGATTCCCCGCGCGTCGAACTCCCCATTGCCCTGGAAGTCTCGCAATTCCGCCTCAGCAATGGGGAAGTTTACATTCCAATTGCGGCCAAGCTTCCTTCGGGCGCTTTGCAATGGGCCGCCAAACGCGGCAGTCAGGAAGATGAATTTGATTTTGCCGCGCAAGTGGAAGACGCCGGGACAAAGCGCGTGGTAGCGCAATTGCGCGACACCATCAGCGTGCACCTCGGCGCTGAGCATTTCGAGCAAGTCCATCGAAACGCCCTGCTCTATCAAGGGGGCATGATCCTTGCTCCGGGCTCCTATCGCCTGAAATTTGTCGCGCGCGAAAATGAGACGGGTCGCATCGGCACTTTTGAGCAAGCCCTCGACGTTGCGGCTCAGGACACCAAGCGCCTCGCGCTCAGCTCCGTTCTGCTTTCCAGCCAATTGGCGCCTATCGCGAAGTCCTCCGAAGTACAAATCAAAACAGTTGGCCTCGCAGCCAGCCTTAAGAATTCACCTTTGGAGTTTTCAGGCGAGCGATTGATTCCCAGCGTCACCAATGTTTTTCAGTCGCAGCAAACCATTTACGTTTTCTTTCAGGCCTATCTTCCGAAGAACGTGGATTCTGCTTCCTTGCGCGGTGGCTTGGTTTTTTTCCGCGACGGCGAAGAAGTCAGCCGTACGCCTCTCCTCGAGCCGGTTCAGGTCGATGCGAAGTCGCGCTCCGCCTCGTTCCGCATCAGTTTGCCGCCCGGCAAATTCCCTGCGGGGAACTACGCAGTTCAGGCTATCGTCGTCGCAGCGGGCCAGCCATTGGCGGCGTTCGGTCGAGCTTACATGGCCGTCAATTCAGCGCCACCGCAGCCGACGCCCCAGTAATTCTCCGCATTTCCCAGTAGTGAGAAACGCGGCAATCGATCCGAAAGCGTGTCGAGGTTGCTGCGCGCAACGCGTGTACTATCTTTGGCGTGAGCCCTCACGGTCTGAACCGCAAAATCATGCAGTCCACTGGCATCGTCATGACCAGCGTTCTGCTCAGCCGCGTGCTGGGCTTTATGCGCGAATGGACCGTCGCGCATCAGATCGGCGCGAAAGCCATTACCGACGCCTACTACGCCGCCTTCACGCTTCCCGACTTTTTGAACTATCTAGTGGCCGCCGGCTCCCTCAGCATCACCTTCATTCCCGTTTTTACGAAATTCGCCGCTGCAAATCAGGAGGACGAGGGCTGGCGCGTCTTTTCCACGGTGATGACGTTCATGGGCCTGCTCGTCATCGCCCTCATTTGTGTCGCGGAGATTTTCGCGCCCCAGCTTGTTTCCGTGATCGCTCCCGGGTTCGGTCCCGTTGAAAAACAGCACGTCGTTTTCCTCACGCGCCTGATGCTGCCCGCGCAATTTTGCTTTTGCCAGGGAGGCATTCTAAGCGCCGTGCAATATGCGAAGGGAAAGTTCGTCGTGCCGTCGCTTGCGCCGCTCGTCTACAACTTGTTCATCATTCTGGGCGGCGTTTTGCTGGCGTCCCGCATTGGAATGACGGGCTTTGCGGTTGGCGTCCTGATGGGATCCTTCGTCGGTAATTTTCTTTTGCAAGCTTACGGCGCGCACCAGGTCGGCGCGAAATTCTCTCTCTCCCTCGATTTGCGCCATCCCGGCTTTCGTCTTTTCGTGAAACTCGCCGTCCCCATAATGCTCGCGCTTTCGCTTTCGTTCACGGACGATTGGATTATCCGCTGGTTCGGTTCGTATCTCGTTCCCGCATCCATCACGTGGCTCACCTACGCGAAGACTCTGATGCGTGTCCCGCTCGGCGTGGTGGGCCAGGCGATCGGTGTCGCTTCGTTCCCCATACTCTCGCAGCTGTACTCGGAAGGAAAACTCACGGAACTAAATCGCGTCTTGAACGACACATTCAAAGGGCTGATTTTTCTTCTCGTGCCCATTTCCGCTTTCACCATTGCCGAAAGCCCCTACGTGGTGCATTTGGTTTTCTCCCACACGCGCCTGACCGCCATGGATTTGCAGGCCACGGCTTCGACATTGGCGCTTTTCTCGGTGGGCATGTTTGCCTGGGGAGCGCAGAACCTGATCGCGCGCGGCTTTTATTGCACCCGGGACACCTGGACCCCCGCGATTGTGGGCACCGTCTTCACGTTTCTCGATATCCCGCTTTATTGGTGGCTGGTCAGGCAGGCGCAACATCTGGGACTGGCGCTGGCGAGCTCTACAGGCATTATTCTTTTCACCATCGTGCTTTTCACTCTGCTGGTCCGGCGGACCCATAATCACCAGCTTGGCGATCTGATGCGCTTTTTGCTGAAGGTTTCCGCAGCGTCCATTCTTTCCGGCGCAGCGGTTTACGAACTGGCGAAGTGGCTGTCGCGCTCGATTGCGTGGCAGAAGACACTGGGATCGTTCGAAATTCTTTTCATGGCTTCGGCGGCAGGATTGGTGATTATTTTAGGACTGCTGAAGCTCTTCCGCACCAGCGAGCTGGATTCGTATCTCGCGCGCTTCCGTGCCCGGCCTTAGCAGATTGCGGAGAATTGACTCCACTTTTCGTTTCCCAAACAACGAACTCCCAGCCCGGGATCGAAAGGGCTAAGGGCTAGGCTGGGACAAGCCCTTACAACCTTACCGGTGAGGCCTTCCGCCGCCGCCGTGTGGCGCGGACGCATGCGAAGAACCGCCGCCTCCTCCGCGCGCACCGCCACCACCACCGCCGCGATATCCCCCACCGCCACCGCGATATCCCCCACCGCCACCGCTAGGTCGACTGTAGGAAGGAGCGCCGCCTCGCCCACCACCGCCGCCGCTGGGTCGGCTATAGGAAGGGCTGCCACCTCGATACGCGCCACCGCCGCTCGGTCGCCCGTAGGACGGACTGCTGTAAGATCGCGGCGAATATCCGCTGTTTGGCCTGCTATACGGACTGCCGCCACCGTAGCGTTGTGGTGCTGCGCCGCCATAGTAATTTGAAGGCGCGCGCCGAGAAACGATGGGTTGCCGCATATCAAGCGACTGGCGAGGCGAGTTCGATGGACGGAAATTCTGGTACCCTGGCCGCGACGGCGCGGTGTTGGGCCGCCCCGACGGATTCTGCTGCTGGAATTGCCGTGGCGGCGTTCCTTGATTCATCCTCGCCGGAGCCTGCGACGGCCGGTAGCCATTGTTTCCGCCATTCGAAGGCGTGAAGCTGTGCCATCCCGGTCGAGCGCCACTCGGCTGGGGCGAGCCATTGAACCTGCCGTTTTGTGCCGCGGAACCACGGTTCACCGGGCTCGCGTTGCCGTTCGAGAACGACCTCTCCGTTTGTGTATTCCCGTTCCGCTGCATCGCCGGAGCGGATGGCAACCTTGATCCGTTGAAAGATCCGCGGTTCATTGCGCCATTTTGCGTCCGGGAATTCGCGATCATCTGCTGCGCCCGCTGCGCCTGCTGGTTGAACGGCCGCGGAGTATACGACGGCCTGCTTTGCGAGAAGAAGTGTTGGTTGTTCAGGTTTGCCGTCCTTGCAATCGACGGAGAGACATTGCCCTGCAAACGCCCCAGACTATTGCGCGTTGGCGCTACAGGCAGACGTCCCGTCATAAAGCTCGCCTGGCGGAGTTGCTGTGTACCAATACCCCGCTGAAATCTCGCATCGCCGTGCCCGAATTCATTGCCGCGGGCAGACGAGATGCCATTGCGGATACGTGCGTCATTTTCAACGCGGCTCATATTCGAGAATCCATTGCGCCCGCGGAAAAGCGGATCCTCCCGCCGCCCGAAGTCGCGTCCTCCGAAGCCGCGATCACCGATGCCGCGCCGGAAGAAGTCATCGCGGTCGCCCCAGCCATAGAAGCCCACGCGATTCACCCCGTAGCCCCACCATGGACTGAAGAAGTCGCCGGGACCGCAGGGCAACCAGCCGATGTTGCCGAAGCCGAATCCCACATCGAAGCCATCGCCCCACCCAAAGAACGATACATAGGCGGGCGACCAAATCGGGTCATAACCCCAGCCTCCATAAACGCCCACCGGGCCCGGCCACCACGCCCAGTTTCCGCCGTAAACGAACCACCGGCCGTAGTGATAAGGCGCCCATCCCCACGACTCATTCGATTCCCACGTCCAACCGTAGTAAGGCTCCCAGACCCATTGGCCATCGCGATACGGCGCCCAGCCAGAGTCTTGATCAGGAACCCAGACTTGGCCGTAATCAGGCACGTTTTCCCAGTGGCCATGTCCGTCGAGATCCTGCGTACCAGTGTAATACCGGTCCGTATGCTGCCAACTCTGCGCATCCTGAATCGTGCGGTCGCGGTTTTCATTCCACTTGTCGAAATCGTCCTTCGGCGACGCGTCCAATGTTTGATATTGCGGATTGTCCGTGCCCTGAACGTCAATCATTTGCCCGCTTTCAATGCGTGTGCTGCCTTGCGGCTCGGACACTTCCGCTTGCCCGTTACGGACAATCAATTGGGAGTCTGAATCGCCGTTTATCTGAATGCGGTAGTCTCCGTCCCTCAGCGGATGCACGGCGGAATTCGGAGTGTCAATTTCGGCGTCCGTCTGGCTGTTCTTGAACACGCTATATTCCACCAGGCCCTGACCCACTTGCACTTGAATGTGCGTGCGCGTCAGGTCGGTGATTTTAATCGTCGAATTTTCGTCCAGACGAACGACGTTGGCATAATCGAGCTGAACTTCCGCGCGCCCGCCGTTTCCCGTCGAAACCCGGTCACCAGCCTCCAGCGGCGTATTGACCGTGGCCGCCACCCAGTCGCCAGAGTCGCCCCGCTGCACGGAGACATCGCCCTGAATCGCGCTGAGCCGCGCGACGGCAGGCTGTACCTGCGGATTGTCTTGCTCCCCCTGATCGGGCGCATTTTGGACCTGCGCATTTTGATCTTGTGCATTCTGATCCGGATATTGCGCGTGGGCTGTTCCGGCCACTCCGGCCATCGAGAACAGAACGGCAACCAATATTCCAAGATACTTTTTCATTGACCTTCTCCTCCCGCCGGGAACGCCCGGTCGAGACCGAGTACCTTCGCACTCCTAAAAGCACGGCCCATGCCAAACAGGCGATTGGGCTAGCTTATATAATCGTCTTATTTACAGTGACTTAGATAGGATTCGCTGAGCGCCCGATCCGCGGCCGTCTGTCGAAATCGGTGCTTTTCACGCAGAGTGGTGCTTTTGAGCCACCCACGCATCGTTATCTGGAAGGAATTTCATGACTTCCAAGGAGCTGGAGTCTTGTTAAGGCTCTTTCTCCACAGCGTCATTCACGCCCATTTGAGACAGCCTGTAGCGCAACGCATTTCTGGACAATCCCAGCGCCCGTGCAGCTTGGCTCTTGTTTCCGTTGGCGCGCCGCAAAGCCTCGCGAATGATTTCCTGCTCCCACTTGTCGAGCGTCATGCCTTCTGGAATGACAGGTGCCGACCCTGCCTGATGGTTTGGCGTGCGCGTATCGAGGTGAATGTCGCTTGCCTCAAGCATCGGCCCCGACGATAGCGTAACGCCGCGCTCCAGAATATTCTCGAGCTCGCGCACATTGCCCGGCCAATGAAAATCCATCAGAAGCCGCATCGCCGCCGGGGTTATTCCTGGCACCGGCTTTCCGGATCCGCGCGCAAATCGCTCGAGAAAGAAATTCGCCAGCGCCGGAATATCCTCTTTGTGTTCACGCAGAGGCGGAATGTCGATCGCAACCACATTAAGCCGGTAATACAGATCTTCGCGGAACGTACCCTCTTCCAGCGCCGCGCGAAGGTCGCGATTCGTTGCGGCAATTAGTCGTACATCCACCTTGAGAGTTTTTGTTCCTCCCAGTCGCTCGAATTGGCGCTCTTGCAGGACGCGCAACAGCTTCACCTGAATTGCGGGTGGCACGTCGCCGATTTCATCGAGGAACAGCGTGCCTTTGTCGGCCAGTTCGAATTTTCCCGGTTTGCTCGTTGTCGCCCCGCTGAACGCGCCTTTCTCATAACCAAACAATTCGCTCTCCAGCAGATTTTCCGGAATCGCCGTGCTATTGATTTTTATAAATGGCCCGGAAGCGCGATGCGAATGCTCATGTATCGCTCGCGCGATTAAATCCTTCCCGACGCCGCTTTCGCCGCCAAGCAGCACCGTGGAATTCGTTGGCGCGACGCGTTCCACCAGCGCCAGCACGGCTTGCATTTTTTCGCCCTGAGCCACCACGTTCGCGTATTCGTATCGCTGGCCGAGCGCCTCACGAAGTGAGCGGTTCTCGTCGCGCAGTTTGCATGCGTCGAGCTCCTTACGTATCACCAGCACCATTTCGGCCAGCGAGAACGGCTTCAGCACATAATCGCTCGCGCCTACTTTCATTGCTTCCACGGCCGATTCCACCGAGCCGTATGCGGTCATAATCACTACGGGCAGTGAAGCGTCCACGCGTTTGATTGCTTGCAGGAATTCGAGGCCGTTCATCCCCGGCAGCTTAAAGTCCGTCACCACCAGGTCGATTCTTTCCTGGCTCAGAAGCTTCAGCCCAGTCTCCGCGTCCGCGGCTGCGTGCGTGGTGAACCCTTCTTCACCCAAATTCAGCTCCAGCAACCGGCGCATTTTGGCTTCATCTTCCACGATCAGAATTGACGCCATGGACTTTGCTTTTCTCCCTCGACCCTACTGTTTCTCCGCCGCCGGCAAGAATACCCAGAAGCACGCCCCCTGCCCCGGCTTCGATTTCAACTGAATCGACCCTCCATGATCATCCACGATCTTGGCGACAATCGAAAGCCCCAAACCCACGCCCGCTTTTTTTGATGTGACGAACGGATTGAAAACCTGCTCCCGAATCTCGTCTGCGATTCCTGGACCGGAATCTTCCACCCTTGTCGCGACGCCGGAAATTCCGTGGTGCCATTCTGGCACAATCGAAACCGTTAACGTGCCTCCGCGCTTTTCCGCCGTCGCGTTCTCTTCTTGCGCGCCCATGGCTTCATACGCATTCAAAATTAAATTCACGAAAACCTGCTCGCAAAGCTGCTCGTCCGCCAACACCTGGGGAAGATTCTCCGCGAAGCGCCGCACCACAATTACATTTGCGTTCGGATACCGGTTCTGAGCCGATTCCAGCGCGCGCTCCACGACGGGTGGAAGGCTCACGGAAGAGAGCGCCAGATGCGAGGGCCGCGCGAAATCGAGGAAGCGTGAGACCAGCCCATTCAACCGGTTCACTTCGGTCGAAATAAATCCCGCCAACTCGCTCGCCACCGGCTGCGCGGTTTCCAGCTTCTGGCTCAGCATTTCCGCTGAGCCTTTGATAATTCCTAGCGGATTGCGAATCTCGTGCGCCAGCCCCGCCGAAAGCTGGCCAAGCGCGGCAAGACGTTCTGCTCGCCGCGCATCCGCTTGCGCCTGTTGCAGCTTTTGATTCGATTCTTCGAGCGTCGCGGAAAGCGCCCGCTGCCGTTCTGCTTGCCGACGGTTCTCCATCACGAAGCGGTTCACCAGCAGCGCCGCTAGGAAGAAAAACAGAATTCGAGCCGCAAGGATGCCAAGTCCGGCGGGCGAGACCTCGTAATCTTCGATCAATACTGCTTGAATCAGGTACGAGCAATAAGCCAGCGATGCAAGTGCGGTCCATCCTAGCGTTGCGAGCGGTCCAAAATAGATAGCCGCCGTCACCACGGGCACGTAGAAAATCGGATAGTAGTCGCTGTTGATGCTGATTTCTCCTGTGTGCCCGATCAGCAGCGTCGCCAACAGAATCTTGATGAGCACGCTGTAAGTCCGGCCGCGTGCGGGCAGCCTCGCGATCAGGCGCCCCTCAAAAATCTGGAACAAACCAATGGCAATCAGAGTGAGCTGCTTGTGGATTTCCCCAACCGGAGGTAGCGCCGCCAGCCCGCCCAGAAACGCCAGCCACAGCACGTCGATCCAGCCAAATTTCGGTTGGCGCAGGGTTTCTTCGCGACCTTCTCGCTGCTCCTCTGCCTGAGCTGCGCCGTTCGCTTGTTGGCGCGTTTCCGCGCGGACTGTACCTCCGGCTTCCTCGACGCGAACGTTTTCCGT
>DATGJE010000166.1:0-12949 GCA_035295305.1 Candidatus Acidiferrales bacterium
TCTTGGCAACGGCATGCTGAGGATGGGAAGGAAGTCCAGGATAAATGACGCGCTGGACTTTCGGATGCGATTCGAGGAACTTCGCCATCGCCATGCCGTTTGAATTGTGACGATCCATGCGCACGGCTAACGTCTTGATTCCACGCGACACGAGGAAGCAATCCATCGGAGCCAGTCCCGCGCCGGCGGAGCGTTGAAGAAAATAAATCTTCTCGGCATCTTCCTTGCGCGACAGAATAGCCGCGCCAGCGATGCAGTCGCTGTGGCCGTTGAGGTACTTGGTCATGGAATGGACGACGATGTTAGCGCCGAGAGCGAGCGGCTGCTGGAGATAAGGGCTGAGGAAAGTGTTGTCCACTACCATTGTAAGATTCTTGTCGCGCGCGAGAGCGGCGACGGCGGCGAGATCGGTGACGATCATTGTGGGATTCGTCGGAGTCTCGACATAAATCATCTTGGTCGATGGGCGGAGCGCTTTCTGGACTTGTTCCAGACACGAAGTGTCAATAAAACTGAATTCCATACCGAGTTGAACGAGGAATTGGGTGGTGAGGCGGTAGACTCCGCCATAAACGGCGCGCGAAAGAATGGCGTGGTCGCCGGGACGGAGCAATCGAAAGACCGAATCGATCGCAGCCATGCCGGAAGTGAAAACGTAAGCGGCGACTCCGCCTTCGAGTTTGGCGACCGTGCGCTCGAGGGCTTTGCGATTCGGGTGATTCGTGCGCGCGTAGTCGAACCCTTTGTTCTTGCCGAGGGCTTCCTGGACGTAGGTGGACGTTTGATAGATAGGAGCGACGATGGAGCCAGTAGAGGGATCGGGTTCCTGACCTACATGAATCGCGTCAGTCGAAAATCCCATCGTCAATCCTCCTTAAGGCTTGCAGGCGAGCACGTAGAGCGCGGACCACGAGCGCCGACTGAAGGTATCGCAGAGGTGCGCCGCAGTCAAATAGGGTTAGGAGTTGCGAACCAGGACGTCCCAACTTGTGGCGAACTCAGGGCATCGCACGTTGCCTTCTGAAGCATCGAAATTAAAAACTCCGAGTGATAGAATGCGCGCCGAGGGAGCGTAACCAAAAGTGTTCATAAGGACCTTCCTAAAAATGATGGCCGGACTGGCCGTGGTCGTGCTTGTCGGCGCGGTGCTTGGTTGGACGCCGGCGAAGAGCGCAGCGGGGAAGCCGGATAAAGAGAATCCGGTGAGCGCATTACAAATTGTTGTGACTGGCGGCGACACGGGCAAGCCAGTAGATAACGCCAGCGTTTATGTTCGCTACGAAGAGCCGCGATTTCTTCGCCATCCCCGGCAGATTGAATTGGACTTGAAGACCGATCTGGCGGGAATCGCAAAGGTGAAAGATGTTCCGCGCGTGAAAATAATGATTCAAGTGGTCAAAGATGGGTGGAGCCCGTTTGGACAGTACTACGTGTTGGACAAGGAAGAAGAGACGATCAAGATTCATTTGAAGCCGCCAGCGCATTGGTACTGAAATTGCGCGCTGGGAATTTTCCCAGCAAGCCCTTGTTATTGCTGTCTTCCCCGATTTGCCATCGGCACCGATCCAGGAATCACTTTAGATTTGAATGGGAAGTTGCCCTGGTTTAGTGCAAAGAGCACTAGACGCTTTAATCGTGCACGCTTACGAGAAAATGAGGGAATTTTTCCACAAGGTTTTCAACACAACTGTTGAAAACTTTTTGTCGCCGCGATTTTTTCTTCAAATTGAGAAGGCGAGCAGTTTCTCTTCGTCGTTGATCCGATGCGACAGCGCCCGAGCGGGAATTGCGTGGCCGCGATGAGTGTTTTTCTCGCCGTGATATGATGCCAACACGTAGCGATGATGTTTCTCAATGAAATGGCTGATCGTCAATGCGGACGACTTTGGTTACACGCGCGGGGTAAACGCGGGCACCGTACGAGGGTTTCGTGAGGGGATTGTGACGAGCACGACGATCATGGCCAACGGCGATGCCTTCGAAGATGCCATCGAGTGCGCGCAAGCCAATCCGAAACTTGGAGTTGGATGCCATCTGGTGTTGGTCGGCGGGAAATGTGTCGCGCCCGCGAAGCAAGTGAGCTCTCTCGTGAATTCGGAAGGGTGCCTGCCGCCGTCGCTACCAGTTCTGCTGTCAAAGCTATCCGCAGGTTCAGTACGGCCGCAAGAAATTGAGACGGAGCTTCGAGCCCAGGTGGAGCGTGTGATCGCGTCTGGATTGCGCCCGACACATTTTGATTCCCACAAACATACGCATGCGCATCCAAAAGTGATGGAAGTTGTAGTACAGGTGGCGGAGGAGTTCAAAGTCACGCGCATTCGAAAGCCATTCGAGGACACGAAAGCATTGCTGTGGCCCGTATTCCGGGACCTAGGCTCATGGAAACAACGCGCGACCGCATTGATTGCCGGAGTTAACGCCTCGGGTTTCCAAAAGCTCGCGAGTTCGCATGGAATTCGCACTCCGGACCACTTTATGGGCGTTGCGGCGACGGGGAGGTTGAATCGGCAGGCAATTCTGGCCATGATAGGGGCAATGCGCGATGGTGTGACCGAACTGATGTGCCATCCGGGGGAATACGACGAGGAATTGGCGAAATCTCCTACGCGGCTGAAACGGGAGCGCGAAGCAGAATTGAACGGGTTAACGGATCCAGATGTGCGGACGGCGATACGTCAGCATGGCCTCCGCCTGGTGAATTTCCAGGAGTTGGACGGAAACAATGCGTGACGCTGAAGCCGGTGTGCCGAAGTATTCAATCGTTATCCCTGTGTTGAACGAGGAAGGCTCGCTGCGGGAGCTGCACAGGCAGCTTTCCGAAGTGATGAAGGGAAGATTTGAGCCCGTGGAGTTTGTATTTGTCGACGACCACAGTTTGGATTCGACGCCGGAAATCCTTGCAGAACTTGCGGATGAAGATCACCGGGTAATTTCGCTGCGGCTAAAGCGAAAATACGGGCAGACAGTAGCGTTGGCAGCCGGCTTCGACCATGCCACCGGGGACATTATTATATCGATGGACGGAGACTTGCAGCACGATCCTGCCGACATCCCGGCTATGGTCGAGGCGCTGGAGGCGGCCGACGCCGATATTGTCAGTGGATGGCGACAGAAGCGTGTGGATAACTTCTTTTTTCGGCGAACACCTTCGAGAGTGGCCAACTGGCTGATAGCAAAGCTCTCGGGAGTGAACATCCACGATTTTGGCACGACGTTCAAGGTGTACCGGCGAGAAACCATTAAGGATGTTCGTCTCTATGGCGAACTGCATCGATTCATTCCGGCCTTGGCTTCCCTAAACGGCGCGAAAGTGATTGAAGTGCCGATACGCAATGTGCCGCGACCCCAGGGGAAGTCGCATTATGGGATTTCGCGCACAAGCCGGGTTTTCTTCGACTTAATCACGATTCGTTTCCTGCTCCGGTATATGTTGCGCCCGCTGCACTTTTTTGGGCCGGCGGGGATGATCAGTTTTCTAGCGGGCGGTGGCATTCTGGGGTTTTTGTTTTTGGATAAAGTGTTCACGGGAGCAGACATATTCGTTCAACATGGGCCGCTGCTGATTCTGGGAATGCTTCTGTCACTTTTCGGGCTTCAATTCCTGGCCACCGGTCTGGTTGGCGAGTTGATGATGCGGAATTACTTCGAGGCGCACCAAAGGCCAGTCTACCGGCTCGAACGAATCATGAATTCACCGCGAATGCGAATAACGGACGAGCGGCGTTGAGCGTTACAATTGCGTCCGCCGCGAGAATCTGATAACAATGGCGGTATCGACTGCGGTGGAGACGAACGCGGGCACCGTGCAGGCCGAGGAGTTTGGACGCGCATCAGCCTTTCGCTTCGGAAAATTTGTGTGGCATCGGAGATCGCATGGATAAGAGAAGGATCATCTCGCAGGGAAATCGGCGGAGCATTGGATACGCCGCTGTCGCGGCGTTGCTCATGATGGCCGTAGGCGCTCTCGCGTGGGCCGGCGGGGACCCATGGAAGACCAAGCCCTTCGAGCAGTGGACCACGAATGATATTAGGCAAATCCTGCACGATTCCCCGTGGGCCAAGGTCGAATATGTTCCCGTGGAATGGAAAGCGGGGGGCGGCGGCAAGTCAGAGATGGGGCGCGCGCCCGAGGGAACCGTGTCGGCGGCCGAGGGACCTGCAGGTGGCGCTGCAAATGTGGGGCAGCAGGCAATGGGAACGCCGGAAGGGCAAGCTGCTTTCTACGTGCGTTGGAATTCGTCCCGCACAACGCGGGAAGCACTGGTTCGCGACGGGGTCTTAAGCGGACAGATAAAGGAGGACGAGGCGACAAAGTACCTGAGCGCGCCGATCGTCAACTACGAGGTGGTCGTTATCGGACCGGACATGTCGCCATTCGGAAGTATTAGCGAGGATGATTTGAAAGCAAAAGCCGATCTGCGCGGAAAGCAGTCGAAAGTGAAGGTGAATGCCACAAGCGTGCAAATTAGCCGAAGCGCGGACGGGCGCCAGGTTACAGCTGTGATGTTTTCGTTTCCGAGGAAAACAGCGGACGGCAAAGACGTCGCCGCGCCCGACGAGAAAGGTTTGCAATTCATCTGCAACATAAAGGATCTGAATCTGAATACAACGTTCGATCCACGGAAAATGGCGGACAGTAAGGGCCCCGATTTTTAAGGATGCCGTACGGAAGAGGTGCTGACCGCATCAGCCGTAGAAATGAGTTCACCGGTGCAACAGGGAAGAACTTAGGGCGCTCGTGACTGGCGGGCGCCCTCTTTTATTGAATGAGAGCCGCGCGCGGGTTTTTCTTGCGGCTCTCGGTGGAAAGGGAAATCGATGAGTGTGCCGGAAGACAAATTCTTTCGAGCGCGAATTACGCATCGCGCCGACATTGCCTCGGATTTGTGGATTATCCGCGTTGACCCCAACGGTGAATTTCGATTTCAGCCCGGGCAATATGCAACGCTTGGCGTACAGGGAGCAGAGAAACTAATCGAGAGGGCATATTCAATCGTGTCGGCGCCGCACGAGAAGGAACTGGAGATTTTCATCGAACTGGTTCCGCAAGGCGAGCTGACGCCTTTGCTGTACCCGTTGCAGACGGGCGCGGAACTGACGATGCGCAAGATTCCGAAAGGGCGCTTCACTCTCGATACCAAGAGCGGACGGAAAAATCATCTGCTGCTCAGCACCGTCACGGGCATAGCGCCGTTCGTGAGTTACATCCGAGCGCTCGGCAAAGACTGGCGCGAAAAGAAATTTGACGGCGGGCACCACTTGTACGTGATTAATGCGGCGAGCCGTTCGTGGGAGTTCGGTTATCGCGAAGAATTCGAAAAGGCCGCCGCGGAATTTCCGTGGCTGACGTATGTGGCATCGATTAGTCGTCCGTGGGAAGAGACAGCGCCCTGGAAGGGCGAAACGGGGCGCGTGGAGGATTTGATCCGCAAATACGCGGACGCGTGGGGCCTAGACGGGACGAATACTTCGGCGTATCTCTGCGGACATCCACAGATGATCGACAACAGCAAAGGCATACTCCAGCGACGAGGATTCCCGAAGGAATCAGTGCGCGAAGAAGTCTACTGGATACCGGCCAAAGAACCGCACGCCTAGCAAACCCAAATTTGCCACCAACATTCGCGCGAGCCAGTCCGCAGCCGAGTCGCGCGAAATCAGATTGGGCCCCCGGCCGAGGCGATTTCGTCGATGGCGCTTTGCGTGGCGTGCAGCGGCACGGAAACGTGAACCGTTTCATCCGGATCGTCCACGTCAACAACGATCGAGCCGCCGCTCTTCACCACGCTTGCGTGTTGATCCCCGTCCGTCACCTCGACCAGCGGCCCGTCGGGACAATCGGCGAGGCCGGAGATGGCGGCGTCGATCACCGGCAGATAGCGGCGAACGTCCCGTCCGCCCTCAGCCAGATAGTGATTGGGCACGAATTTCAGGGTAACAGGCACAATCATTGCCGGCACAACGAGCGAGATGTGCGTGCCATTGGTCTGTTTCTCGTGGACATTCACGTGGATGAAGCCTTCGCTGGAAACGACCGCGCCCGCGACAAGCGCGGTGCCCAAGAATCCCAATCCGATTTTTCCGAGCAGCAGCATGATTTGAATTCTCCTCTGCGTTTCGCGCTGTTACGGCGACTGAGTTAATCGGATGTGTTGCGTGAGTCGATCCAGACGCGCACGGTTTGGCTGTTGTCTGTAACGGTCACCAGCGTTGTGTCGCCGGCCTTTTCGAGCGCTTCGATGGCGGCTTCGATGTTGAGTTGCTTGTCGCCACTCGATGCAAGGGCTTCTGCAACTGCCCAGGGAATCGTGACGTCCACTTTCTCTTTACCCTCTTTATCGATAACGTGAACGATCATTTTGCCGTTCGATTTGGCGACGCGGACGTCTGTGTCCGGTTCCTGAACGGTGACGAACTCGCCGTCCGGCGCGGATTTGACCGCCTCGAAGAGCATTTTCAGATCGACGCCATTCGCATGGAAGTCTCCGATGTCGACTTTCCCATCGCGGAGCTGACCTTGGTTGATCGCCGGGATCACTTTTTCGGCGAGGGAAAGAGGGATGTTGACGCGGACGTGTTCGCGTCCTACCGGGTCGTCAACTTTCACGTGGAGGTAACGCTCGGGAGGAGCGGCCAAAGCTACCGTTCCCATGCAGAGAACCGCCAGAACAGGAAGAATGGTTTTCATCGTTGAGCGCCTCCTTGGGCGTTCAGCCATAGTTACGTTGGACGTCGCGAAAAAGTTCCCCAGTTTCCGAGTCAAATAGGGACTAATCGCGCTGGGGCTTGAAGTACAGGACTGAGAGAGGCGGGAGCTTGATTTTGATCGAGTGCGGGCGGCCACTCCAGGGAATAGGTTCGGCGCGGACGCCGCCTATGTTGCCTGCGTCGCCGCCGGAATAGTAGGCCGAGTCGGTGTTGAGAATCTCGCGATAGAAGCCGGGCTCCGGGACACCGAGACGATAGTCCTCGCGCGAGACGGGCGTGAAGTTGCAAACGACGGCCAGAAAATCCTCGGGGCGGCGGCCACGGCGAAGGAACGCGAGAACACTCGCGTCCGCATCGTGAACCTCCAGCCATTCGAAACCCTGCCACTCGAATTCCACTTCGTGGAGCGCCGGCTCCTTCGCGTATAGGTGATTCAAATCCTTGACGAGCCGCTGAATGCCTTGGTGCGGAGCGTATTGCAGGAGATGCCAGTCGATACTGGTGTTTTCCCACCACTCGTTCCACTGCGCAATTTCGGAGCCCATGAAGAGAAGCTTTTTGCCCGGATGCGCGTAAAAATAGCCGTATAGAAGGCGCAGATTCGCGAACTTGTGCATGTCGTCGCCGGGCATTTTGGCAATCAGCGAATGCTTGCCATGGACGACTTCGTCATGCGAGAGAGGCAAAATAAAATTCTCGTTGAAGGCATAGAGCATCGAGAACGTCAGTTCGCCGTGATGGAATTTGCGATGAATCGGATCCAGCGCGAAGTAGCGAAGCGTGTCGTTCATCCAGCCCATGTTCCACTTGAGGTCGAAGCCGAGTCCGCCTGCATAAGTGGGCCGCGAGACGGAAGGCCACGAAGTGGATTCCTCGGCGATCATCAGCGTGCCAGGCTGGCGAGTGTGAACGACTTCGTTCAACCGCTTGAGAAACGCGATCGCTTCGAGATTCTCGCGGCCCCCGAATTGATTCGGCAGCCATTCGCCCTCGCGGCGCGAGTAATCGAGATAGAGCATGGAGGCGACAGCGTCCACACGCAGGCCGTCAATGTGATACTTGTCGAGCCAGAAGAGGGCGTTCGAGAGGAGAAAATTCTGAACTTCGTTGCGGCCGTAATTAAAAATCAGCGTTCCCCAGTCAGGATGAGCGCCGCGGCGCGGGTCAGCGTGCTCGTAAAGATGCGTGCCGTCGAAAAACGATAGGCCGTGCGCATCGCGAGGGAAATGCCCGGGTGTCCAGTCGAGAAGAACGCCGACGCCCGCCTGATGACAACGATTGACGAACGCCATGAAATCCTTCGGCGAGCCATAACGGCTGGTGACGGCGAAATAGCCGATCGTTTGGTAGCCCCACGAGCCGTCGAACGGATGCTCCATCACGGGCATCAGCTCGATGTGCGTGTATCCCATTTGCTTCACGTAGGGAATGAGTTCGTCGCCCATTTCGCTATAGGTGAGCCAGCGGCCTCCGTCAGCCCGGCGCCATGAGCCAAAATGGACTTCGTAAATAGAAATGGGCGCGTGCTGCCAGTCGAATCGCAGGCGCTGGTCGAGCCATTCGGAGTCTTGCCAGGAGTAGCCTTCAATATCGACGACGACAGAACTGGATTTTGGACGGAGTTCACCGGCGAAGCCGTAGGGATCGGCTTTCAGCGTCAGGACGTCGTTGAACCGTGAACGTATCTCGAATTTGTAAAGATCGCCCTGGCTCAACCCGGGAATGAATATTTCCCACACGCCCGTGCTGGCGCGGCTGCGCATGGGATTAACGCGACCGTCCCAGGAATTAAAGTTGCCCACGACGCTGACGCGTTTGGCGTTGGGCGCCCAGACGCCGAAATGAACGCCGCGAACTCCCGCGACTTCCCGGACATGCGCGCCTAGTTTTTCGTAATTCTGGTAATGAGTGCCTTCGCCGATCAGATAAAGGTCGAGGTCAGTGAGCAAAGGAGGGAAGGCGTAAGGATCATAAGTATCCCACGATTTTCCGTCGGGATACGTGATTCGTAGGCGATAAGTCGTGGGAGTGATGTCGAGCGCGCCAGATTCAGATGATGCGCCTGGCGATTTGCCGGACGATACTCCGGACGATATTTCGTTCAGCGGGATGACAGCTTCATAAAGACCGTCGGCGTGAATGCGAGTCGCAGGATATTCTTCTCCAGATTTCCCCCAAAGGATTGTGACTTGCGTGGCATGAGGTTGAAGCGTGCGAATCGCGAGTGCCGGCTTTCCAGGCAAATTTGCGGGATGCGGGCCGAGGAAATGGAACGGATCGGAATGCTCCGCGCGAAGCAACAAATCGATTTCCGGATTTGCTGACGGCGAGATACTTGAAGCGGCGTCGGCCGGCGTGCCGGCATTTTCTAAAATGGACAGTTCGTGCCTCCGGTCATTGATGATCCTTGATCTAGTTTAACGCAGAGGCGCTGAAACGTTTCGATGATTTCAAGGCGAGGACAAGAAAACTTGCGGGCGTGACCTTCCGCGGCAGATGCGCGGGGTGACGACGGGATGCGGCTGGCACCGGAGGAATGGGCGCGCTGGACAGAAATGAGGCGGACAGGTAGGCTATGGCCTCTTACGACTGCACCTAGCCACTGAGGAGGAATTCAAATGCGGAAGGCTACCGTTTCGCTTCTGATTGTAATTTTTCTTGGTGTGATCGCTGGCGCAAAAGCGGCGTCAGCTCAACAGGCCACAAAAAAGGCATCAGGGCCAGAACAAGTGCTTCTGAAGCAATGGAACGGGATTGGCAGCAAGATAATCGCCATGGCCAAGGATTGGCCCGCCGATAAATACGACTACCGGCCGAACGACAAAGTCCGAACATTCGGGCAGATACTCGTTCACATCGCGGCCTCAAATTATTTCGCGATCAACCCTGCCTTGGGCAAGAGCACAAAGGGTCTCGAAGACGATCCGAAGGAATACAAGACGAAAGAACAAATTGTAGCGTTCGTCGAGAAATCATTCGCGGATGGCGCGGCGGCGCTCGAAAAAGGCGGCAACGCTGGCGCGATGGCGCATTTGGGCGACTGGGTGGGAATCATCGAGCATAGCGGCGAGCACTTCGGGAACTTGGTGACGTACTACCGGAACAACGACGTGGTGCCGCCGGAATCGCGTCCCAAGAAATAGAGTTTGTCATACATCCTAATTAGAACAGGGAATCCAAAGATGAAGCGGAGTTTTGCCTATGCGTTTTTCATATTGGCGGCAGGACTGAGCATGGTCACCATCGGAAGCGCACAGGACCGGACGCAGGGACGGTCGATGGTGACCACGCGCTACGGAATCGTCGCAGCGGAGAGCCCACTGGCGGCGCAAGCTGGCGCGCAAATCCTCGCCCGTGGCGGGAATGCGATTGACGCGGCGGTGACGACGAATGCGGTGATGGGTGTCGTCGAGCCAATGATGAACGGGATGGGCGGTGACCTTTTTGCGATTGTGTACGATGCGAAGACGGGCAAGTTGTACGGGTTGAATGCAAGCGGATGGGCGCCAAAGGGATTGACGCCGGAGTTTTTGAAGAACAAAGGCATCACCGCAATGCCGCAGCATGGAATCGATTCCGTCACCGTGCCCGGAGCTGTAGACGGCTGGTCGAAGCTGCTCAGGAGATTTGGGAAGCTGGGATTCGAGCAGGATCTCGCGCCTGCGATTCGCTACGCGCACGAAGGTTTCCCCGTGCCGGAGTGGGACGCGGAGTATTGGGCAGCCGCGGCTGGATTTCTGAAGAAAAATCCGACGACCGCTAGTCTGTATTTGTTGCAAGGCCACGCGCCCAAAGTGGGAGAAATATTCCGCAACGAGACGTTGTCACGCTCTCTGGCACTGGTGGCGACGGGCGGGCGCGACGCGTTTTACAAAGGAGACCTTGCGCGTCGCATTGTGGATTTTTCAAAACGTGAAGGCGGCGCGATGACACTCGAAGATATGGCGGATTACTCGAGCGAGTGGGTCGAACCGCTTTCCACGAAATATCACGGCTGGGAAGTGTATGAACTGCCGCCGAACGGGCAGGGAATTGCGGCTCTCGAAATGTTGAACTTGATGCAGCAATTTCCGCTGGGGCAATACGGCCACAATTCAGCTGACGCTTTGCACGTGATGATCGAAGCGAAAAAACTGGCCTATGCGGATTTGCGGCGCTACATCGGCGACCCTCGATTCAGCAAGATTCCAGTCGCGGGATTGCTTTCAGACGATTATGCGCGCGAACGGGCCAAACTGATCGACATGTCCAAAGCGAATTGCGATGTCGGGCCCGGAATGCCGAATGAAAAGCTTGGCGACACAACGTATCTAACAGTAGTGGACCAACAGGGCAACATGGTGTCGCTGATCCAAAGTAACTACGACGAATTTGGTTCGCGCCTGGTGGCCGATGATACGGGCTTCGTGCTGCAAGATCGCGGCGCGCTGTTCAATCTTGAACCGGATTCGCCGGACGTGCTCGCGGGTCACAAGCGGCCGCTGCACACCATCATCCCGGCGTTCATGAGCAAAGGGGACACACGAATCGCGTTTGGAATCATGGGCGGATTCAATCAGGCGCAGGCACATGCGCAGTTCGTTTCGAACGTCGTCGATTTCGGGATGAATATTCAGGCCGCCATGGAAGCGGCGCGCTTCAGGAAGGTAACCTTTCAAGGCTGTGACGTTGACATGGAGGACCGCATCCCTGCGGATGTCCGGACAGCGCTCACGTCACGTGGGCACCAGATCCGCGTGCACGGTGATTTCTCTTCGACCATGGGAGGCGGGCAAGCGACCGAGCGTAACTTCGCAACCAGCGTAAATTTCGGCGCTTCCGACCCACGTAAGGACGGCGCAGCCATCCCGGAGCCGCCGCCGCATCCGTGACCCAAGGCGCGAGTGTCGGAACCACGCGCGTCGCACATTCAGTGTTTGGGATCCGTTTTTGTACTTGCCATCGTTGCCGAAAAGGCACCTCGTGGTACCGACGTACTATTGATGTTCCTCCCCGGCACGCGCTAAATAGTTGATTGGGTGTGGGTTTCTGAGAACCGCAGATTGCAAATAACTTTTCGCAGACGTGCGCGCAATTGAAGAACGAGCTTGTGCGCGCAACTCGCTCCGCAGCGGGATTGCGCAAAGAATTCAATGCCGATTAAGGTCGATTCCGCTCGCGTCAACCGTAAAAAAGGCAAATCTGCATCCCGAAATGGCGGACACGATACCCCCGAGATTATAGCGCCTGCGATAAATACCGAGAGCTTTGCCGAAAGCCAACCCGAAGCGCGTGAGCGGATCGCCGATACAATTAGCGAACGCAACGCCTTTCTGACCGCCATCGTCGAAAATAATCCGCTCGCCAGCGTGGTGCTGGATTCAAACAACAGAGTCCAGCTCTGCAATCCAGCCTTCGAACGCCTCTTTGGATACCCACTTGATGAAATCGCCGGATGCGACGTAGATGACTTCATCGCGCCTCCCCTGCTCACTGCGGAAGCGGCAGACTTCACTTGTCGAACTTTGGCGGGAGAGAGTCTTCAGGCTACAACGCGGCGTCGCCGCATGGATGGCAGCCTTGTAGATGTTCAAATCCATGCAGCCCCACTTATGTTGCGAGGGAGGCTTGCGGGAATTTTTGCCGTCTATGAGGAAATCACGGAGCGGAAGCGCGCGCACGATCAACTTAGGGCCGCGGAAGCGCGTTATCGCCAGCTCGTCGAGCAACTCCCAGCCATAACCTACGTGGCGGAATTCGGCGTAGCGGGGACATGGGAATATGTAAGCCCGCAAATCGCAAGTTTTCTCGGGTTCTCGCAGTCCGAATGGATGGCGAGCGCAGGGCAGTGGCTCAGACAAGTTCATCCGGACGACCGAAAACAAGTGATGGACGCCGAAGAGCAGAGCCAACGTAATGGCGAAAATATCGACATGGAGTACCGAATGCTCGCGCGGGACGGGCGCGTGGTGTGGTTTCGCGATCGAGCAATTCTAAGCCGCGAAGAAGACGGGCGCATATTGCAGCACGGCTTCATGCTCGATATTACGGAACGCAAGGAAGCGGAAGCCGCGTTGATGAAGTTGAGCCGACAAACGAACATGATTCTCAATTCAGCCGGCGATGGAATATTTGGACTCGATCGGGAAGGCCGTCCAACATTTGTGAACCGCGCGGCGGCGCGCATGTTCGGATACGAGCCCGAAGAGATCATTGGCCGGAACGGCCACGCGCTCTGGCATCACAGCAAAGAGGACGGCAC
>DATGJE010000167.1:0-4347 GCA_035295305.1 Candidatus Acidiferrales bacterium
AAGTCAAAATTCAAACTGACCCATTACCGTCCCAAGTTTAAGCGAAACACGCAAAGCATTAATAGAAATATATAAGAAATCGAAGAATGACCTACAGAGGATGCTCGGTCGCTGGGGATGGTTGTAGCGGCTGCCGCCGCCAGAATTGCGGGGTGGTGGTTCAGTTTGAATTTTTTTGATCGTGACACAAGGAGTTGAAATTCAAACTGACCCAGTACCGAATTGCGCTATACGGCGGTAATCGTCTCTTCGTTGAAGTGGCGCAATCGAGGTAGACAAGGTCGGAAATTTCTCATTCCCATTTCCGGCCCCCCGTCTTGCGCCACCACAGCTTCCTACAGTGCCTGCAGGAAATTTACCAAATCGCGCTTCTCCTGCGGGGTCAGATTCATCTGGAACCGCACATTGTAAAAATCAACTACCTCGCTCAACGTCGCCGCCGCACCATTGTGGAAGTACGGCGCGCGCGCCGCGAGCCCGCGCAGAATCGGACCTTTCCCTCTTCCCACATCGGCGCACGACCCCGTGAGCAAGGCCTTGCCGGGATCGGAAGTGTAAGTGATTTGTCCGGCGTATGGTCCCTGATTGCACACGATCTCGAACACGGGTAGATCCGGCATTGACAGTTGACTCACCGCCGCCTGAATCGTGGAATCTGTTTCGTAATTCACGGTTCGGCTGGTGCCAATTTCCAGCGGCACCGGAAGCGAATGATTCCCGACGTTTGGCGTATCGTGGCACGTCGTGCATGTTCCGGGAATCGCCGGCAGCTTGAGCGCATCATTGAGTCCTCGCACGTTCGTGATTGTCAGAGCGCGCGTGTTGAAAATCTGCTCGCCCCGCGCTATCGATCGCCGCATCGGATCGCCCGAATACTGCCATTTCGCATAGATCGTGAAGGCGTTCGGACTGAACTGTGCCGGCGGCCCCAGCGAATCGTTGATCCCAGGGAAAAACGGCACTGCCGCAAGGAAGCGTGCGCCACCATGCGCTCCGTCGTCGTTCAAATCGCCCGCCTCAAAATCGAAAGCCTGCGCCGAATTCAGTGACAATTCGAAATTCACCATCTCCATAAGTTGGGCGTCCGACGGGGTCACGGAAGCTTGTGCATGACCCAGCGTCGCGTCGAGCGCTTGGTGCTTCAGATCCGTGATTAAATTCGCCGAAAACGTTGCCGGGCTGTTCAGCGGTGCAATGTTCTCCCGTCCGTCGAACATGACTGAGCTCAAAAATCCCAGGTTCGTCCCCGGAAGCGGACGCCGGTATGTCGAAAGCGTTTGCTCTCCTGTGGAAGCATCGGTCACTAACGCGCATCCATAAGGATCATGCACCGCTGTGATGGTGAACTGCGGATTCGATGGAACCGTCAATCCGATCCGAATCAGTCCATAGCGCCGCAGCAAACTGAAATTCAACGGCTGACCCGCCGCGGCCGTCGGGCACGTTGCCCCGTCCACCGCCGCGAACAGCGGGTCGCCGCCATTCGTCCGTTCATAGACGCGTTCCGCGTGTTTAGCGCTCAGCCCCATCGCGTTGCCAATGACGTGGCAGCTCGCGCACGTCCGCCCGTTCGTTCCCAGGCTCTCAAAGAACGCTCCGCTCTCTACGAATTTCCCCGCTGGCGTAAATGTCGCCATCGCCCCCGTTGAATCAAGGAACGGGAAAAGGTTCGGAATCGTCGCCGCCGCCACGGCTGTTGCCCCACCAACGACCGCTACCATTCCCAGCCACACCCGATATCTTTTGAAAAGGTTCTTCACCTGCGTTCTTGCATTCCTCAACATCTCCGCCTCCTGGGCTCTATTAGGAAACCTCGAAAAGCCGCACTACGCATTCCTACTCAAGTAGCACCCGTCGGCTACCTGTTCCCCCCTGCACAGACTCTCTGTGTGATTGCAAAACCCACACCCGCAAAATTTGCGCGACGTTACAGGCAAAGTCTCTTTACAGACAATGGAAGCAGGGTGATTTGTTCAGAGACAAAAGGTGACTCTCCAATATCCTCAATCTACGTAACTTAGGTTAGTTTGTTGCCTTAAAGTGCAGCCCGGTGTAGACTCCTTCACAAATCTTGGGGTTTTACTCACCGACAATGGCTCAAGCCCGAAACCTGCCCCTGTTCAATTTCAATGACTTTACCGTGAATCCCCGCGCACACAGCATTCACAAGCACGGCGTTCGCATTAAACTTCACGGCCAGCCCTTTGAAATCCTGCTCTTGTTGCTGGAGCATCCCGGTGAGGTGGTCACTCGCGAAGAATTGCAAGCGAAGCTCTGGCCTGCGGATACTTTTATTGATTTCGAGCACGGCGTAAACACCGCCGTCAAAAAACTCCGCCGCGCTCTGGGAGATTCCGCCGATGAACAGCGATTCATCGAAACCGTGCCCCGCGTCGGTTATCGCTTCATCGCCCCGGTTAATGTCGCCGAGCCCCCGGCGACGGCGCCCGTTTCTGCTCCACAAATCATCGCCCAAAATTCAGGTGGCGCAAACGCCCCTGTGCATCGCACTCAACGGAACCGGGCTCTTCGGCTCTGGCCAATTTTCGCGGCGATTTCTATTGTTTTGATTGTCTCGGGTGCTTATCTTCTGCGTTCGCATTCTCCGAATCCTCCTCAGCCGCCCACCGGCCGCGTAATGCTGGCAGTCCTTCCCTTTGAAAACCTTACCGGAGACGCTTCTCAGGATTATTTCAGCGACGGTCTCACCGAGGAAATGATTGCCCAACTCGGTCAGCTCAATCCTCAACGCCTCGGAGTTATCGGACGCGCATCCGTGATGCATTACCGGGACACTCAAACGTCCCTGCAAGAAATCGCCCATGATCTGGGCATCCAATACGTCCTCGAGGGCAGCGTCCGCCGCGATTCCGAGAACGTGCGCATTACGGCCCAATTGATTCAAGTCAGCGACCAGAAGACAGTCTGGTCGCGCCAATATGATCGTCAACTCACCAGCCTTCTCGCTCTTCAGCAAGAAATTGCTCAGGAAATCGCCGATGAGATACAACTCACTATTGGCGACGGGCGGAAACGCATTGCCCCCGCTCCTGGCCTTGCAGCCTCCACCACTTCGTACGACGCCTATGACCTCTACCTTAAAGGCCGCTACTTCCTGAACAAAAGAACCCCGCAGGGGTTCCAGCAGGCAATTGCCTATTTTCAGCAGGCCATCGCCAAAGATCCTCGCTATGCCTTGGCCTATGCCGGCCTGGCTGACTCCTATGCGCTCACCACCAGCTACAATTTAGACCCCAACGAAAATCTGATACCCAAGGCGCGCGCAGCGGCGCTGCGAGCGTTGCAGATTGACGGAAACCTGGCCGAAGCCCACACCTCTCTCGCTCTGATTGCCGAAATTTACGATTGGGACTGGCAAACCGCAGGGAAGGAATTCCGCCGCGCCATCGAGTTGAATCCCAACTACCCCACAGGTCACCAGTGGTATGCCGAGTGCCTTGCCTGGCAAGGTCGCTTCGATGAAGCACTTGCAGAAAGCGAACGGGCGCGCCAGCTTGATCCTTTGTCTCTCATCATATCCGCCGATCGCGGTGCCATTCTCTACTACTCGCGCCAGTATGACCGCGCCATCGAACAACTGGGCACCGTGCTTGACATGGACCCAGATTCTGTCCGGGCCCATGTTATCTTGATTTTCGCCTACGTTCAGAAGGGTCAGTTCGCCCAGGCTCTGGCCGAGACCGAGAAGCAGCACCGCGTGGAAGATTCGCCCGGAATGTGGGCTATGAAGTCCTACGTGTATGGCCGCGCCGGACAACAGGTGCAAGCTCGGCGCGCGCTGGCAAAGTTCGAACAGTTGAATCGCCATGGGCAACTGGATCCTGCGGCGATGCATGTCCTCGCTTACGCAGGCATGGGCGACAAAGAAAAACTTTTCAATGCTCTGCAACAGGCAGCCCAGAAACGTTCCAATTCTCTCACCGCTCTCAAAGTCGACCCTGCGTATGATCCCTTTCGCACCGACCCGCGCTTCCAGGCCTTGCTTCGTCGCGTCGGATTAGCACAATAATTCTCACTGGATAACCCTCCACTATCGACCGGCAAGCGCCGAATCATTACGTAATCCTTCGCGAAATCCTCGAAACCATCGTTCCCATTTCCGGCCCAGGAAGTGGTGCTTTTCAACCACTCGAAATATCGGCTATGTCTACTTTATACATACATTTACATCGAAATCCCCGAATGCAAAATCTGCATCCAATGTAATGAACATAGGCAGACGACGGACTTGGGGAATCACGGAAAAAACGGAGGGATGGACCATGAACCTCACGAACAAACTTACAAAATGGGCCGGGATAGCCGCTTTGGCGTCCGCCACCTTAC
>DATGJE010000168.1:0-5301 GCA_035295305.1 Candidatus Acidiferrales bacterium
GCTCAGCTATTTTATCGAGCAGCCCTTTCAAAATTGGACGCGCACGAGCGCGAATCTGCTCGGGTACGTATACCTAAACACGGATTACACCGTTCCCATAGAGGAAGTGCGCAAGGAACTTCGGCGGATTTGCGAATCCACGAAGCTATGGCAAGGCAACGTCTGCGAACTCCAAGCTTCAGATTCCACGGAGCACACGGTGCAGCTCCGCGCACTCGTTGATGCCCGCAATTCGGATGACGCGTGGAATCTGAAGTGCCTTATTCGGGAGAAGCTAATCCAATTTCTACAGGAGAAATATCCCGGGAGCCTGCCGCGCATCCGGGGCGAATTCAATGCCGGGCTGAACGGCTCGCCTTCGGAACGACCGTTACAGACACCCACTAGTCCGGGCCAACCGACACCGGGTACCCACTAAAACTTGCTTGTTCGGCCTCGGAATTCAAGGGCTAAGGTGGAACACCCTTTGGATGGACGAGAAATGTCGACAATAAGTAGCACTGTTTTGCACTATTGGCCCTGAGATTCTACAAAATCCTGCATATCAGCAGCTGGATGCCTAGCCTAAATTATTCCTGTTCATGCAGTTGCACGATTTCCCGTAATGGCACTTGGAATGCTATCCATGCTAGGCATAAGGGGGTGTTCTCACACATGAACACTATGGTTAAGAAATTGATGTTTGCAGTGCTCGGTTGCGGGCTCTGCCTGCTTACAGCAGGTACGGCAAAAGCAACCACGATTTGCCCCACGGTCGGCAGTTCGACCGGCGGAAACTGCGGTGTGCAGATTAATGTCACAGCCCAGAGTGGTGGCGTTGCCTCGGCCTTTTCGGTCACAAACCTCGGCAACGGCAATCCGTATGATGGGGTCGAAGATACGCTGGTCGGTTTAACCAACAGCAGCGGCGCTACGATCAACTCCATCACACTCAGTGCATCATCGTCTGCAGACGCTTTCGGCTTTGACGGCGACGGCGCTTGCACATTCATTACCTGCACCGGGTTTGGCGGAACCTCCGGATACGAAGGACCGAACATGAGCTTCGGCGCTGTCACCACAGTGGCCGGGGTTGACTCCATGACGATCACCTTCACCGGCGGGCTAGCGGATGGCGCAAGCACGTGGTTCTCTCTCGAAGGAACACCGAGCAGTCTCGCGGGTGGCGGCGGCATTGGTGGACAAACACCTGAACCGGCTTCGCTCGTTCTTTTGGGCACCGGGCTCCTAGGGCTTGGCCTCTTGGTTCGTCGTAGCGCGTAGTAGCTTTTTGCTTTGTCGACTGCAAAGGCAGCTCCGCTGGGCCCAGCGGTAGCAGAGCGGCCTTTGCAGTTTCCTTATTTACCCGGCTTTATCCCCTGCTTAGGAATCGCGCCGCGCTGCTTCGATTGATCCCATCGAAGCGCTCCGCTGCCAATGAAGTTTGCACAAGCTAAGCCTGGTGCCTTGGTTTCGCTGAGACGGGTCCAAAGAGCCGCCGCGTTGACTTTCTTGGAGAGGGGCATTCAATGAGAACTATCTTCGCGCGTTTAACGCTGGCGCTGTTTGCGATGACTGCTCTCGCATCAATGGCCATGGCCCAGGAGCGGGCGCCGCTGCTAGTGAACTCCGCCTGGCTGGCGCAGCATCTGCACGATGCCAATCTTGTTCTTTTGCACGTGAGTGATCCAATGGGCGGCTCGGGTGATTTCCGCAGTGAACACATTCCCGGCGCGCAGGAGATTAGTCTGGGTGACATCTCCACATCGCACGGGACGGGGAGCGGACGCCTTTCGCTCGAGCTTCCTCCCATCGAGAAGCTGACCTCTGCGTTTGAGAGTCGCGGGATTTCCAACGACTCGCGCATCGTCGTTTACGTCGCCTCAGGAACTGTTTCATACGCCACTCGGGTGATTTGGACGCTCGCTTATTACGGCTTGGGCGATCGCGTTTCGCTTCTGGATGGCGGGATGTCCGCATGGCGGGCCGCCGGGAATCCGGTGACGTCCGAGGTTGAGACGCCAACGCCGGGCAAGCTCACGCCGCACATTCGTCCCGAGGTTTTCGCGGACGCTGCCTGGGTCTCCGCGCACCTGCATCAGCCGGGAGTATCGATCATTGATGCGCGTTCGCCGAGTTCATATAACGGCGCTAGCGATATGGGCATGGCGCGCGCGGGACATATTCCCGGCGCGCAGAGTCTCCCCATCGAATTGTTGGTGAACGAAGACGGCCAACTGAAAGACAAGTCGGCCATCGCCGAATTGTTCGTTAAGGCGAGCGTCAAGCCCGGCGACCAGATCGTTGGCTACTGCTACATCGGCCAGCGCGCCACTCTCATTTGGTTCACGGCGACAATGCTCGGATACCAAGCCCGGCTTTACGACGGCTCATGGCAGGATTGGAGCGAGCGCACGGACCTGCCAGTGGAAAAACCCAAATAAACACGTCGGGCGATCCGTGAAGCGCCTCGCTCGGCGTATTGCGGCGATTTTTCCGGAACGTTGCATGCTCTGCCTATCCCCGCAGTCTGAACTTCTGCTAGCCTGTTAAGCTCAGCTTGGTGCGCTAACTAAGTAACCGGCTTTTCGTAAAATGATCGCGGAGGAATTTCCATCATGACCGAACCAATTGGATTCATCGGGCTTGGGAATATGGGTTTCCCGATTGCGGAAAATCTGCTGCGCGCTGGATATCCGCTGAAGATATTTAATCGCACAGCTTCGAAGGTTTCTGGACTGGTCGCAGCAGGCGCGCAATCCGTTTCTTCCGCCGCGGAAGTGGCGACGCGCGGCGGCATTGTCGTCACCATGCTCGCTGACGATCACGCGATCGAGGAAATCTCCGCGGGCGACGATTCGTTTATCACGCGGATTGGCGCGGGAGGAATTCACATTTCGATGAGCACGATCTCTCCGGCAACTGCCCGCCGTCTGGCCGAGCAACATGCGAAGAACAAAGTCGGGTACGTGGCGGCGCCGGTTTTTGGGCGTCCCGAAGCCGCTGCCTCACGGCAACTTGTGATTTGCGTCTCGGGTCCGGCGGATGCGAAAAAACGCGCTGCGCCAATTCTTGCGGCTGTGAGTCGAACGGCTTTCGATTTCGGCGAAGAACCGGAAGCCGCAAACGTTGTAAAATTGTGTGGGAATTTTCTTCTAGCCGCGGCGATCGAGGCAATGGCCGAGGCATTCACGCTGGCGGAGAAGAATGGAATCAACCGCAAGCTTGCGGCGGACGTGCTGACGCAAACTCTATTTCCCTGCCCCGTATACCAAGGCTATGGCAAGCGAATCGCGGAAAACAATTACGAGCCGGCAGGTTTTCGCCTCGCGCTCGGATTAAAAGATATCAGTTTAGTTTTGCAAACCGCGGGTTCGTCTCCGATGCCCATGCCGCTGGCGAGTTTGCTCCGCGATCGCTGGCTGGCCGGAATGGCCAAGCATCGCGAAAATCTCGACTGGGCCGCTGCAGCGCTGGGCGTTTCGGAGGATGCGGGAATTCAAATCGCGGGAAGCGCACGCGCCAAGTGAGTCAAAACAATCGACCATGCGACTTTTGTCGAGGAAACGCGCGGGAAAGAATTTGCGTCAGACTTATTAGTGGCGCAATTTACCGCGAAAAATCGTGTTATAGTACGTGGATAATTTCAAATCTTGGGACAAATGGCTGACGGGAGAAGAAATGGCATCGAAAAGTGGCCGGGCTGTGGCCGAACTCGAAACCGAGAAAAGCGACAATGGGCGGAAGAACGGAAATGGCCGCGAGCTGATGCTCGGGCTTTACAAGATGCTGGTGAAGTGCCGGATGTGCGACGAGAAGGCGCGCATCCTGTTTCGCCAGGGCAAGTACGCGGGCAATTTCTATTCGGGCGTCGGCCAGGAAGCCGCGGAGGTCGGCGCGGCGTATAGTTTGCGGGAGGATGACTGGATCGCGCCTTCGCACCGCGATTGGACTTCGAACATCATCAAGGGCGCGCCTTTGAATCTTTGCTTCGCGCAGCTATTTGGAAAGGCTACCAGTCCGGACCGCGGCAAGTCGACGCCCGCGCACATGGGCTATCCACCGATTCACACAATTACTCCGGCGAGCAGCATCGCGGGACAACTCGCGGTGGGCACGGGCGTGGCCTTTGGGTTGAAAAAACTCGGGCGCGACACGGTGGTGGTTTCGTTTTTTGGCGACGGCGCCACGAGTCTTGGTGGATTCCACGAAGCGTTGAATTTCGCAGGCGTTCATAAACTGCCGATCATTTACGTTTGTCAAAATAATTTGTGGGCCGAGTCGGTGCCGCTGCGGCTGCAAACGGCACTCAAGGACTTGTCGGACCGCGCCAAGGCATACGGTTTCCCCGGCATTTCCCTGGATGGCAACGATGTGATGGCCGTTTACGATGCGGCGACAAAGGCGATTGCACGGGCACGCGCGGGTGAAGGCCCGACGTTCCTCGAATGCAAAACGTATCGATGGTATGGCCACTCGGAAATCGATCCGGCCAAGTACCGCATGAAGGAAGAAGTGGAAGCGTGGAAGAAGCGCGACCCGCTGGTGCTGTTCGAGAAAGTGCTCCGCGACAAGAAGCTCCTCACCGACGAATCGAAGACCAACATCGCGAAGGAAATTACGCAGGAAATCAACGAAGCCGTCGAGTTTGCCGAGCAGAGTCCGTATCCGGACGCCTCGGAGCTGGCGGATCATATCTGGGCGCAAGAATAGGCCGTTTGGGCGCATGCACAAAAAGGGGACCGCAAAAATATGGCACGTAACATAACGATGATTGAAGCCATCACGGAAGCGATGGCGCAGGAAATGGAGCGCGACGACCGCGTGTTCGTGATGGGCGAAGATATTGGCCTGTCAGGCGGCGTGTTCAAGGCGACGGCGGGGCTTTACGATAAATTCGGCGAAGAGCGCGTGCTCGACACGCCTCTCGCCGAGGGGAACATCATCGCGTCGGCGATTGGCGCGTCGATGGTGGGCCTGCGGCCGATAGCCGAAATCCAGTTCGCGGATTTCATCACGCCGGCGATGGAGTCGCTGGTGCAGCAAGCGTCGAAGATCCGTTACCGCAGCGCTGGCGGCTACGGTTGTTCGCTGACGGTACGCATTTGCTGCGGCGGCGGCACGGGCGGCGGACTTTACCACTCGCAGGAAAACGCGTCGTGGTTCGTGCACGAGCCGGGGCTGAAAGTTGTGATGCCATCGACGGCGTATGACGCGAAAGGCTTGCTGCTGGCGGCGATTCGCGATCCGAATCCGGTGCTTTATTTCGAGCACAAGAAGCTGTACCGCACGGCCAAGGGCGACGTGCCCGACGGCGATTAC
>DATGJE010000169.1:0-18643 GCA_035295305.1 Candidatus Acidiferrales bacterium
CGTTGGTTTTCAGTGTGCAAGGAAGTGCGATTGCGCAGGGTCGAACTGAATGGCTCTGTCCTGGACGGTGTAGCAGTGGGAACTATGACGCGTCCGAGCTCGACTCGTTTAAGCGGTGAAGTTAACCTCAGCGTGCCTCCAGACGAGGTAGTGTTCGGCCGCTCAGAGGTAATGAGGGTGGTTCGCCAGAAGCTGGATAAAGTGGCGGGTGCCAACATACCGGTGCTGATCGAAGGGGAGAGCGGAACCGGCAAAGAGATCATTGCGAAGCTGATTCATGTCCGATCCCCGTGGGATACCGGACCGTTTGTCAAGGTTAACTGTCCAGCGATACCCGGCACGCTGGTGGAGAGTGAGCTATTCGGCTACGAAAAGGGCGCGTTCACGGGCGCGAACGGTACAAAGCCCGGGCGCGTGGAATCGGCGCAGAACGGGACACTCTTTTTGGATGAGATTGCCGAACTTGAAATGGGGCTGCAGGCAAAACTATTGCAGTTGTTGCAGGACGGACAGTTTTGCCCGATAGGCGCTCAAGAAGACAAGCGCGTTGACGTGCGGGTAGTCTGCGCTACGAACCGGAATTTAGAAGAAGAAATCGAGCAAGGAAGTTTCCGCCAGGATCTCTACTACCGAATTAATGTTGTGAACATCCACGTTCCGAGCCTGCGAGAGCGCGTGGTGGACATCCCCGTGATTTGCGATTTTTTGCGGCAGGCCTACAGCGAAAAATTCAACCGTCCAACGCGGCCGCTTTCGGCGAGGCGTCTCGAGATGATGCAACGGTATCACTGGCCGGGGAACATCCGGGAGCTCGAAAATCTGATCAAGAGGTACGTGATTTTGGGGTCGGAAGACGCGATTACAGTGGAGCTTTCGGGCGGGAACACGAGTTCCATGATCCCGGACATACCGATCAGCGGTTCGATTTCGTTGAAGAAGGTCACGCGACAAGCGATGCGTGAATTCGAAAGCAAGATCATCCTGAAGATTTTGCAGGCGCACAACTGGAATCGGAAGCGCGCTGCCAGCGCTCTGAACATCAGTTACCGCGCCTTGTTGTACAAGCTGAAAGAAGCTGGAGTGCCTGCCCGCAAAGTGGTGGGAAGCGCGCAACCCCCGGAATTGGGCAACGATTAGTTTCCGGACTTAACAAGGAGTGGAGAAAATGAAATTTCGTTTTGTCGAAACAGCGAAGTGGTTCGTAGTGATTCCCGCGATTGCTGCGATTGTTTTTTCCGTGGGTGCGCAGGACACGAAAACGACATCCGCAGCGGCCGCCGATTCCGATTCTTCCGCGCAGGCTGCGCAGCCGGGAAACCGGGCGAACGCGTCGACGATAGACAGCAAGTCGTACGTGATCGGCGAGAATGATGTTCTCGAGATCGACGTATGGAAGGAGAAGGAGATTTCCCGGACGATTCCGGTGCGACCGGATGGGAAGATTTCGCTGCCGCTGGTGGGGGAAATTCAGGCGAGCGGGATGACACCAATGCAGTTGCAGGATGATCTAACGAAACGGCTGAAAGCGTACATCGAGAATCCGGAAGTAACCGTGATCGTGAGCGATCCGCGGAGCCACCAATTCAACGTGGTGGGCGAAGTAGTGCGGCCAGGTTCTTATCCACTGACCCAGACCATGACGGTGCTGGACGCGATCGCCGAAGCGAGCGGGTTTAAGGATTTTGCGAAGGAAACGAAGATCTATGTCTTGCGACCGATGCCGGACGGCACGCGCGTACGGATCCCGTTCAACTACAAGCAGGTGATTAAGGGAAGAGACATGCAAGAGAACGTGGTGCTGAAGCCTGGAGACACAATTGTCGTTCCATAATGCGGAGATGCGAATGCCCCGACGACTACTTCCCGCGGCAATCGGTTTGCTGCTGATGATGGCTCCCGGAGTGGTGCGCGGGCAGGCAGCACCGAACGTTCCGGTTTTGGCGAGCGGGCAATTGCCGCCCGCGATTCCAGGAGCGGAGGTCGAGGTCGGCAACATGGTCGAAGGAAGCATCCAGGTTGGAACCAATTACGACGATAACGCAGTGCTTGGCGCGGCGCCGCGACAGTGGGATATCGGCTACAACATTTCGCCGAGCATTACGTTTCGGGAAACGCTTCCGCGATTTGACTGGAGTTTGAAGTACGGTCCAGGATTTACCAAAAGCCAAAATCTGACTTACCGGAGCCAGGTGACGCAAAACTTTGGCGGGCAATTTACGTGGCGCACGTCGAAGCACAGCCAATTGTCGGTTCAGCAGACGTACATTCGCAGCACCAATCCATTCGATCAATCGTATACGCAGCCGGGGCCGACGCTGGGTACGAATAACACGATTTATGTGCCGAGTTTGCGACGGACCACTATTTTGTCGAACGGAGAGTTTTCGTATCAATTCAGCGAACACACGAGCATGGGTTTGGGCGGAAGCTTCAATCATGAAGGCTATCAGTCGACACCACAGTCGGGGCAGACGACATCACTTGTCTACTCTCAGAATGCCACAGGGAATGCTTACGTATCGCATCAGTTCTCTGCCCGCAACCAGCTGAGCTTTGAGTATGTGGGTCAAGTGCTGCGGTTCCCGATCGCGAACGCGCGGACGACAACGCATTCGTTTCTGGTTTCAGAACAATTGAATTTTTCGCCGCACTCGGTGCTGAGTTTATACGCAGGCCCGGAGTACTCGCAAACGTTCAATCAAGTCGTGGTGAATTTGGGTTTCATCATCATCACGATTCCAGTCAATGCGAACCAGTGGAACGCCTCGGGCGGTGTGATTTACAACTGGACGGGCCAGCGAGTGGCCGTCGCTCTGAATTACTCGCGTGGAATTAGTGACGGAGGAGGACTGGTGGGTGCTGTGAGCCTGAACACCGGAACTGCTACGGCAACATGGCGACTCACGGAACGATGGAACCTGATCACCTCGCTCGCGGGCGGCGACGATCAGTTGCTCGCGGTAAAGACCGGACAAAATGAGATGTTGACGTATTCGGCGAGCGCGGCTTTGAGCCGGCAGCTCTCGAGGAACCTGACCATGAACTTGAACTACGAAAGGCTCAATGAGACCGGAAGCTTGGGCAATTTGCCAATTGGGAACCACGATCTTGTCTATGGGTCTGTTACGTACTCATTCATGAAGCCGCTAGGGAGGTAGGAATGGTTGACGAACTGCAGCAGGACGAAAAGACGCGTGGCATTGAAGAGTATTGGAGTGTCGTGCGCCGGCATCGCTGGCTAATACTCCTGTCGATTTTTGTCTGTTGGGGATTGGTATGGGGAATTGGATGGCTCCTGCCGGCCACATATCAATCGGACGCATTGATTCTGGTTGATCAGCAGAAGGTGACGTCAGATTTGGTTCCTCCGAACGTTACGGTGGGTCTGCAAGATCGACTGGAGAGCATGACGCAGCGGATTCTGAGCCGCACGCAGCTTCAGGTGATCATCGACCGTTACCATCTGTATCCGAAACACAACAGTTTGTCGGCCATGTTCGGACCGACGGATCCGGTCGATCAAATGCGCAAAGACATCAAGATCGAGCCCGTACAAGTGCCCGGCCATAATGAGCAGCTGACGGCGTTCAAAATTTACTATACGGGTCCGTCGCCGGAACTTGCGCAGCAGGTGAATAGCGAGCTTACGTCGGCCTTCATTAACGAAAACATGACATCACAGCAGCAGCTTTCTCAGGCCACAACTTCGTTTCTTGCCAGCGAGCTGTCTGATGCCCGCGCGAAGCTGGAAGAACAAGAAGCGAAGGTCCGCGCCTTCAAGGCGACGCATATGGGAGACCTTCCCGACCAACTGCAAAGTAACGTGCAAATCTTGTCGGGTATTCAGAATCAGTTACAGAGCACACAGCAGGCGCTGGATCGCGCTCAGCAGCAGAGGCTGTATCTGCAGTCAATCATCCAGCAATACCAATCTGTCCAGACAGACCTGGGGAACGGCGACTCTGCCGAAACACCTCCGGCGCTGGACAAAGAATTGAGAGATTTGCGCACGCAGCTGGCAGCCGAGCGCGCGCAGTATACGGACAATTATCCGGATGTTGTGGCGTTGAAAGACCAGATTGCCAAAACAGAAAAGCTGAAGAAGCAAATCGAAGGTGAGATAGCGACAAATCAAAAATCAGGCAAAGGCTCGAATAACGCAGGCGCCGACATGGCGGGAGCTGATTTCCAGAACGGAGCACCCACACCCATGATGCAAATTCAGAGTCAACTGAAGGCAAACCAGCTTGAAATTCAGGGGTATCAAAAGCTGGAGAGGCAATTAGAAGGGCGCGTGGCGGAATATCAAGCTCGTCTGAACATGACGCCAGTTACCGAGCAGGCGCTGGCGGACGTGTCTCGCGGTTATCAAGAGTCTCAGAAAAATTACGATTCACTGCTGGCGAAGCAGGCCCAATCACAATTGGCCACCAACCTGGAGGATCGTTCACAAGGGGAGCAATTTCGTCTTCTCGACCCGGCGCGGCTGCCGGACAAGCCTGCTTCACCAAATCACGTCTTGCTCAGTCTGGGAGGTTTGATTCTTGGGATAGCAGTCGGAGTCGGATTGACGGCCCTGTTTGAGGTGACCGACGCCCGCGTCCGCGACGAAGAAGATCTCGAAGGGCTGGTGGCTGCGCGCGTGTTGGTGGGAATTCCGCGCATCAGCACGCCGAAAGAGGACCTCGACAGGATCAGGATGCGCTGGATGGGGCGTGCCGCTGCGGTTGTGGTGGTGCTGCTGATCGTGGCGGGCAATATCTACGCGTTCTACAAAGGGTAAGAACATGTACAGGAAATTTTACGGATTGACGCGAAATCCATTCGAGATCAGTCCTGATCCGTACTTTTTTTACCCGACGTCGCGCCATAACGAAGCTCTAGCAAACCTGAATTATGGCGTGCAGAGGCGGAAGGGCTTCGTGGTGGTGACGGGCGAAGTGGGAACCGGGAAGACACTGCTCGTGCGGTGCCTGCTGGACTCGTTGAACCGAAACCAAATTGCGTTTGCATATGTGTTCAATCCCCGTTTGTCGGTGCCGGATTTTCTGCGGTACATGCTGACGGATCTACGTCTGCCGACCACGGGGCGGACGAAGAGCGAGATGCTGGCGCATTTGAACAATTATCTGATCGCGCGGTTTCGTCGCGGCACCACGGCAGCGCTGGTGGTGGATGAAGCGCAATTGTTGAGTTGGGAATTGTTGGAGGAAGTGCGGCTGTTGACGAATTTGGAGACGTCGCAGCAGAAACTTCTGCAGATCGTGTTGGTGGGGCAGCCAGAGCTCGACCGCAAACTGGATTCACCGCATTTGCGGCAACTGAAGCAACGGATCGGATTGCGGTGCCGGCTTGAGCCATTAGGAGCCGAGGAACTGCGAGGATACATTCATCGCAGACTGGAACTGGGGGGCGCGAACTCGCACGGGTCGTCCATTTTCACGGAAGAAGGGATCGCGGCGATTCATCAGTTCTCGCACGGGATTCCGCGGCTGATCAACACATTGTGCGAAAACTCGCTGGTTGCGGGATACGTGAAGCAAGTGAAGCAAATCACTGCGGAGATCGTTCAGGAAGTAGCATCGGATTTTCGCATGGATGTGCCGTGTTCCACCTCTGCACCCGAATCCGAAGATGCAGAATCGCGTAAGAAGGCCCTGAAAGCATTGTTCCGAATGATCGAAGAGCTGGATGGCGCTTCCGAAAAACAGCTCGACGAAGCGAAACTCGAGTCAGGAGTGAAAACAGAATGAGCCGCCTATATGAAGCCTTGCGTAAATCGGAAATCGAAAACCAGCAGAAAGGCATCGAGGTGACAGAAACGCCGCAGCCGACCGCCGAGGCGTTTAACAACGTCGCGGTGAGTTCCGGAGAAATGGACAGCGCCGTTGCGGTGCAGGCTCAAGTGTTGCCCAGTGCGCATCTGGTGGCGTTGACGGAGCCCCAGAGCCTTGCTGCGGAAAAGTTCCGCGTGCTGGTAACGCGCTTGAACAATATTCGGGCCAAGCGAGAATTGAAGTCGATGCAGGTGACAAGCGGCGTGATGGACGAGGGCAAGACGCTGGTCTCTGCGAATCTGGCCGTCACGCTGGCGCGGCATTCGCAGAGCCGCGTGCTGCTGGTCGAGGGGGATCTTCACAATCCAGCGCTGGCTTCGCTTCTTGGAGTGAACCACTTGAAAGGCCTGAATCACTGGTGGAAGGACTCGAATGCGTTAATCAGCAATTATGTCTATCGCATCAATGATCTGCCGCTGTGGTTTCTGCCTGCGGGCGTCCGTTTCGATCAACCCGGCGACGTTCTCCAGTCCGCGCGGTTCAGCGAAGCGTTTACGCAGATTGCAGGTTCGTTTGACTGGATCGTGGTCGATTCCACGCCGCTTCTGCCCATGGCTGATCCGAACATTTGGAACCGGCTGGTCGATGGGACTTTGCTTGTCGTTCGTGAGGGAGTGGCACCGATCAAGGCGCTCAAGAAAGGGCTGGCGAGTTTGGACAATCCGAAATTGATCGGAGTGGTCCTTAACGGCGCATCTGAATTCGATCGCGTCAACTATTACGATCAGTATTATGCAGCAACGCCACGTCGGTCGAACGGCAGCAGTTCCGCAAAAGGGAAGGACTCGGAGGGCAGTGAGTGATTCGCTTTCTCAACGCCTATTTTCCAACACGAACGCTATTCTTGGGAATTTCCGAGGCGCTTCTGGTGGCGTTCGCGTTCGTAGCGGCGACCGTCGCGCGGCTGGGGACGAGCGACGCCACGTTGATGTTGAACTACGAGCAGGGGTTTCTGAAGATCCTGGTCGTGGCCAGCGTGTTCATCATATGCATGTATTACTTCGATCTGTACGATTCCTTTATTCTGAGCAATCGCCGGGAAGTGCTTACGCGCCTCGTGCAGGTGCTGGGAACCGTGTGCATTTTGCTGGCGCTTCTTTACTACGCTTTTCCGAAGCTGCAACTGAACCGGGGCATTTTCCTGATTGGATTCGTGCTGGTTGCGTTGTTTGTATTTGTGTGGAGGCGTCTTTTTCTGCTGGTAAACACGATGCCTCGTTTTGCCGAAAGGGCGCTAATCCTCGGAGATGGCCCGCTAGCGAAGCCTCTAACTGAAGAAATTGAATCGCGATCAGAATTGGGCGTGCGCATCGTAGGCCAGCTTCGTGGCCTCGAAAATGGCAGCGAATCGCCACTTTCGGAAACGGAACAGTTCGAACAACTATCCCGGCAGGTCAAGACGTATCGCGCGAGCCGGGTGATCATCGCCATGGGCGAGCGGCGGGGCCGGTTGCCGGTAGAAGCGCTTCTGCGTTTAAAGAGCCGGGGAGTAAGAATCCAGGATGGGGCTGAAGTTTTTGAGGCAATCACGGGAAAAGTGCCGATTGAATCGCTGCGTTTGAGCTGGCTGCTTTTTTCAAGCGGATTCCACGTTTCGAGACCGTTGCTGATTTACAAGCGAATTTTTTCGTTTCTGATTTCTTCGATTTGCTTTGTGATAACCGCGCCGATCATGGGGCTGGTGGTGATTGCCATTCGTCTGGACTCGCCAGGACCGGCGATCTTCAAGCAAGAGCGCATAGGAGAGGGCGGAAAGCCGTTCACGCTGTTCAAATTTCGCACGATGGTGGACGGAGCAGATCGCGACGACAACCACAGGCCGGCGGAAAAGACGGATGAGCGCTTCACTCGCGTTGGGAAAGTGCTGCGCCGGACGCGGCTGGACGAGCTGCCGCAACTGATCAATATCCTTCGCGGCGACATGTACTTCGTGGGGCCGCGTCCGTTCGTTCCCAACCAGGAGCAAGAATGCCTGGAGAAGATTCCCTATTACCGGCAGCGTTGGGCGGTGAAGCCGGGTGCCACTGGCTGGGCGCAGATCAATCGCGGCTACTGTGTTACGATTGAGGACAATAAAGAAAAACTCGCATACGACCTTTTTTACATCAAGAATATTTCGTTGGGGCTCGATCTGTTGATTATGTTTCAGACTATCAAGATCCTGCTCCTGAGCCGGGGTTCACGATGAGAATCGTGTACCTGCTGGCGCTGTTGTCCTTTTGGATTTCCGGAGTGCTGATACTTTACGCGTATTTCCTCTATCCAGTTCTCCTATTGTTCTGTTATGCGTTTGTTCAGTTGAGAAGCGACCTGGCGTACCTGCTGGGAAGAACCGACCGCCGTGTTCCCGCCCTGCGAGGTGAAGAACTGCCCAGCGTCACATTTTTGATCCCGGCCTTTAATGAGGAGCAGCACCTCCGGCAGAAGATAGCCAACCTATTTGAGATGGACTATCCACGCGAGAAACTCCAGATCATCTTTATTTCCGACGGTTCTACGGATGCAACCAACGAAATCCTGGCGTCGCTTTCCGATTCCGGCGTCGAGCTGCTCGCTCTATCAGAACGTGCTGGCAAGGCGAATGCGTTGAACCAGGGGGTCATGCGAGCCCGGCACGACCTGCTGATTTTCTCGGACGCGAGCACCCTGTTCGCTCCCGATGCAGTGCGGTCTCTCGTGCGCCACTTCTCGGATGAAACCGTGGGTGTGGTGTGCGGGGCGCTTCGCTTCCAGGCCGGGGCAGAGTCGCAACAAACCGAAGGCGTTTATTGGCGCTACGAGAGCATGATGCGTTTGATGGAGGCGCGGCTAGGAGCAACGCTCACCGCCAGTGGGGCGGTCTATGCATTAAGACGCGACGCTTACGTCCCGTTGACGCCCGGCGCGGTATTGGACGATTTCCTGATTCCGATGAATGCGCGGCGTCATGGCTATCGCGTTCTGTATGACCCCGAGGCGGTGGCTACCGATTTCGCCGCGGAGAGTGTCCAAGGGGAATTCACACGCCGAGTACGTTTGGCCGTGGGCAGTTTTCAGTCGTTCGGCCACTTACTGAGGACCCCCATGAACGGGTTCACGCGATTTGCATTTTTATCCCACAAAGTACTGCGATGGATTTTGCCTTTGCTGCTGTGCATGGCTCTGATAAGCAATCTGATTTTGATCCGGTATTCTTCGTTTTACACGATATTGGGAGTTTTGCAGCTTGCCTTCTACTTTTGGGCCTGGATTGGCTACCTGCTGCAGAAGCGGATTACACGGGTGCGTTACGCACTGCTAGGATACTTCATTCTTGCGATGAACCTCGCGTTTTTGGTCGGGTTCTTCCGTTATTTGACGAATCGCGGGGAGGCCACGTGGCAACGCGTGAACTGATGGGGTCCCTCGGCGAAGAATCGCGCTTTGTAGTTTCGGGCGTTCCCGTGCTGCTCTATCACGCGCTCGTGAGATCGAGCCGGGGAAGCGTGGAATCACGTGAGGCGAAGTACGAAGTATCTTGTACCACCTTCCAGAGCCATGTGCGTCGAATTCGTGAAAGGGGCCAGCGCATTTTGTCGATGAAGGAAATGCTGGATGCGTCGGGAGCGCCCCTTAGTGAATCCGCGGTGGGAATCACTTTTGACGATGGATTTGTGTCGGATTACCAGGAAGCGTTCCCGGTGCTTGTTAAAGAGGGGGCGCGCGGGGATTTTTTCGTCAATACGGCGAACATCGGGAAGCCGGGATACCTAAGTTGGGAACAGATCCGGGAAATGCACGAAGGAGGGATGGGCATCCATTCGCATGGCCACTCGCATGCGGCGCTTTCTCTTCTCCCGCTTGATGCGCTAAGGAGAGAGTTAGGGACCTCGCGGAAGCTACTCGAAGATAAGTTAGGAAGCCCAGTGGAATTGATTGCCGCACCCTATGGATTGATGAATCGGCGCGTGATCCGCGAAGCGTTCGCGTCGGGCTATCGCGGCGTGTGCAATTCACGGCAGTGGCCGGCAACATTGGGAAGTAGATCCATAAATCGAGTTGCCATTTACGGCAGTACATCGCTCAAAGAATTCAGCGATCTCCTGGCCCGCCGCCCCGGCCCGTATCTCCGGCGCCTCGGTCGCGCTGTTGGGATCTATTTTCCGAGAAAACTGGTCCTGAAGTTTCAGCCGAAGCTGCTTGGTGTGATTGTTCAGGAAGAGTCCGCATGAAATCGCAACAACCGTTGAGAATTGTCGTCCTAATCGATGCGCTTGGTTGGCGGTGCGTCGAAGGACGGCCATTTCTAAATGACCTTCTGCCGCACCGACAACCGCTGCGCACGGTGCTGGGATTTAGCTCCGGAGCGATTCCGGCAATTCTGACCGGGGTTTCTCCTTCAGTGAACGGACACTGGAATCTTTTTTATTACGATCCACAAGGCTCGCCTTTCAGGTGGTTGAGGTACCTGCAGTTCTTGCCGGATGCGGTGCTTGATCACCGAATTACCCGCAAGGTGATGAAGGAGTTGGGGCGGCGCGTGCTGGGAATGGGACCGCTGTTCGAATGTTGCGTCAGCCCGCGCCTGCTCGCTAATTTCAACTGGGTCGAAAAACGGAACATTTACGATCGTGGAGGCATCAGCGGAGCACCTTCGATCTTCGACCAAATGGCTGAAGAGGACGTTCCCTACCGCGTCTACTCCTATCATCATTCGACGGACGTTGAAATTCTGCGGCAGGCAGAGCAGGACATTCGAAATAAGGAAGCACAGTTCTATTTTCTCTACCTGAGCGAGATGGATATGTTCCTGCACATGCACTGTCACGAACCAGAGCGAATTGAGGAGCGTCTCGACTGGTATGACCAGGCCTTGCGCAAGGTCTTTCGGGCGGCGCGCCAAGTTGATTCTGAAGCAATCTTCACAGTGATTTCTGATCATGGGATGACCCCGGTGCGAGATCATTTTGATCTGGTAAAAAAGATTGACGAGCTTGGGTTTCAAATGCCGAAGGATTATCTGGCTGTATATGACTCGACAATGGCGCGTTTCTGGTTTTTCAACGAGGGCGCGTGCCAGAGCGTTACGCAGCATCTTCGTGAATTGAAATGCGGGCATATTGTCCCGGACGAGGAATTAAAACGTTTGGGTGTGTTTTTTGCGGACCGACGCTTCGGCGAACTCGTCTTTCTTCTACAGCCGGGCTGGATTTTGTCTGAGAGTGATTTTAACGGGAAGGGATGGGCGCCGCGTGGAATGCACGGCTATCACCCGGATGACTCTTATTCCGACGCGATCTTTCTGACGAATGCGAAGCCGCGAAATTCGATGCAGGAAATTGCCGAGGTTCATGAATTTATGGAACACCTGGTAGGAATTACAAATACTCCCGAGGAGTCGACAGCTCGATGAAAAAAGCATTGATTACCGGAATCTCCGGCCAAGATGGAAGCTATCTGGCTGAATATCTACTGGGTTTGGGATATGAAGTATACGGGTTAGTGCGTCGCGAGGCTGAGAGTATGCGCTGGCTACAACCCATTAGCCATCGTATAGAGATGATCTACGGAGATTTGCGAGATGCGACTTCGCTGGAGGTGGCGTTTCGAAAGTCGTGGCCCGACGAAATTTACAATCTGGCCGGCCAGGTGTTTGTGCCGGCAAGTTGGGAGTTTCCCGCCGAAACGTTTGACATAAACGTGGGCGGGTTAGTCAGGATTTTGCAGATCGTAGAACGCGAAAAACGGGATACGCGTGTTTACCAAGCCTCTAGCTCGGAAATGTTTGGAAATACGGATGGAATGCGCAGTGAAGAAACTCCGTTGCATCCGGCTTCGCCGTATGGCGTTTCCAAGATGGCAGCGCACCGGATTTGCCAGATCTACCGCGAACGAAATATTTATGCGGTAGGAGGGATTCTTTTCAACCATGAGTCTCCGCGCCGCGGGCCTGAAATGGTGACACGCAAAATCACACGAACGGCTGCCGCTTGGGCCAAGGGCGATCGCACAAAACTGAAGCTTGGGAACATGCAAGCTCGCAGAGACTGGGGTTATGCGGGAGACTACATTAAAGCCATGTATTTGATGCTGCAACAGCCAGTGCCCAAGGATTACGTGATCGGAACGGGCCAATCACACAGCGTTGCAGATTTCGTCACCCAAGTTCTTGCCGAGCTGCACAGCATCGTCGGCGACAAGCGTTTCAAAGGACCCATCGAGGATTTTGTCGAAGTGGACCCGCGACTGGTGCGGACGAATGAAATCCACGACTTACGCGCTGACCCTACTCTTGCACGCAAGGAACTGGGTTGGACACCGGAGGTGGATTTTCGTGGACTGGTGCGCATGATGGTGGAGAGCGATCTGGCCAACCTCAGCCGTGCGGAAGAGAATGTACCTGTCTGAGTGGAAAACCACCGGCGAATTCGCGCTGGAGCAGAAGAAAAAATTCGACCATCATCAAACACGATGAATCCTGAACCAATCTCCATATTGCATTTTTCAAATACGGTTGCGCGAGGCGGCGTCGAAGGACACATCCTCACGCTGCTTCGAGGATTGGATCGAAACCGTTTCCGCCTCTATCTGGCATGCAGTCCGGAGGTAGTAGAGCTGCTGGGGAGCGATGTGCCAGCAGATGTTCCCGTATTTCCGCTTCGTTTTCGCAAACTACATCACGTAGGCGGGGCCATACGTTTGGCACGGCTGCTGCGCGGAGTTCGAATCGATATCCTGCACTCGCATCTTTTTTATAGCAGCCTATTTGCTTCTCCTGTGGGCAAGGTTTCGCGAGTTCCGGTGACGATCGAAACGCCTCACGTGCGCGAACAATGGCGGCATGGGCTGAAATCCCGTTTCTTTGTGGACCGATTCGCTGGGCACTTTGTCGACCGATACATTGCAGTGTCGCAGGCGAATGCACGTTACTTGATCGAAGAAAAGAAACTGCCCGAACGGAAGATTCAGGTGATCCGAAATGGATGCGACATTCGGCACTTCAATCCTGAACATCAAGCGCCGCGAGGATTGAAGCAGAGTCTGGGCTTTGGAGAGGCTGATCCTGTCCTGCTTGTTCTTGGGCGTTTGGAGCCCCAGAAGGGTCATCGGTATCTCTTGGAGGCACTTCCGGCAATCCTGCGCGAATTCCCGAAGGCCAAGCTGGTGTGTCTGGGAGACGGGTGCTTGCGGGGCGAGTTGGAAGAAATGTCGCGCGGTCTGGGCATCGCGGATGCCGTTCGCTTTGTAGGATTCCAATCGAACGTCAGCGATTGGCTGGCGCTCGCTGATGTCAGCGTTTTGCCATCCCTTTATGAGGGTCTTCCCTTGGTGGCGTTGGAATCACTTGCGGCCGTACGTCCGGTGGTTGCGTCCGCGGTTGATGGAACGGTTGAGATTGTCCTGGACGGCAAGACGGGATTCGCAGTTCCGCCAGCAGAGCCTGCGCGGCTGTCGGAAGCGATTCTACGATTGCTGCGCGACCCTGAACTGCGCCGCAAGTTTGGCGAGGCGGGCCGGAAGTTAGTACTCGAAAATTTCAGCCAGGAGCAGCAGATTCGCAAAACGGAAGAATTCTACCTGGAAGTCTTCGCGCAGAAAGCGATGAAGAGAACCGGCAGAAAAATCGACGCCGAGGCCCGGGAACCTCTCCCGCAGAAGAATCCTATCGTGGCTGAGGGATGCCTCGAAGAGCGAAAGATAGTATGAACGCAGGGTTACAAGCAGCAGAAAATCAGCGCAAAGCTCAGAACGCTATGGCTGAATCAAGGAAGCCGAGACGCGTAATCTGCGAGGAAACGTGCAGAGTGATCAGTGAGCTCTTCGGCTCCGGACTTCGGGCCGTGATACTGACTGGCAGTCTGTCGCGCGAAGAAGCCACCATGCTGGAGAAGGATGGCGGTTGGCAATTCCTGAGCGACGCGGAATTTCTGCTGCTTTTTCACGAGCGTTTCCGGCTGCCATCCGCAGCGGACATGTTATCCGCAGGAACACAAACGGAAGCCGCCTTGGCGGAGCGGAACGTCCAGTGTCACATCTCTTCGAGCGCGTGCCACGTCGATTATCTCTCGGATTTGCGCCCGCACATTTTTGCGTATGAATTGCGTGAATGTGGAGATGTGGTGTGGGGCGACCGGTCGGTCCTGCAATTGATCCACGGGTTTTCAAGTACGGACATACCTCTTGAGGATGGATGGCGTCTGTTGTCTAACCGTATGGTGGAGCATGTGGAAGAATTTGCCGCGTGGGAGCGCTTTTCGCCAGGGATACACGGCAAGTTGTTCTACAGCACGGTAAAGCTTTGCCTTGATGCTGCGACATCGCTGCTGCTTTTTGCGGGTTGCTACGAGCCTACTTACCGGCGGCGCGCCGAACGATTGAAGGAATTGTCGCGCGATCAGAATGAGATTCAAAAGTTGTCGCTGCCTTTTTCGCTGCAGGAATTCGCGGAGTTAGTTTCGCTTTGCACTAGCCGGAAGCTGTCGCCGGAACGAGAATCATGGAACGAAGCACCGTGGGCGTTCTGGGAAACAGCGGTCGGCTGTGCCGCACAGCTCTGGGACTGGGAGCTGGGGCGGATGACAAGAATATCGACGCCTCCATCGAGCGAAGAACTGATGGCCCACTGGATGAAGTCACAGTCTGTGATCCGCAACTTGCATGGGTGGTCGTATGTTCTGCGCCGGAGCCCGTGGCAGACAAGTCTGGTTCATTGGCCGCGCTGGGCTCGGCAGGCTTTGCAAGGTTCTCCTCGGTATCAGGTGTATGCCGAGGCGCGCGCGCTATTCGGCCGCTTGTCGGCGATTCGAAAACATGAAAGCGAAGGGAATTCAGCGGGCTTCGAAGTAGCGTTTCGAGATTCGCACCTGCCGCTAGCGCTCGGCGGAGCCGAGCGCGCGGGATGGAGGCGACTTGCCCTGGAAATCGGGTGGAATTACCACCATTTCCTGGAAGACACACGAGCATGAGTACGCATGGACCCATTACGGAATTAAAAGAGACGCCGATTGATAGAGACGAACGCGCGCAATTGAGGGCCCAGCGGCCATCATTCCGCTGGTCAGATCTAGGGAGGGCGCCGCTTCACGACTTCCCGATCCGCGATGAAATTCTGCTTTCGTATTTTCCGCTCTCCGGAGAGATGGAAATGCTGGAAATTGGCCCGGGAAGCGGATTCACGGCGTTTTGGCTGGCACGTCAAGTACGGCACGTCACGCTGTTGGATGTGGCCGAGGAAACGGTTGTGGAATTGCGCGAACAGTTGGGCAAATTGGACAATCTGGATTTTGTTCGAGGAGACGTTAGCCAACCGGGTCTGGCAGATATTTTGACGAGGAGATTCGACGCAATATTTGGGCTCGACGTGTTCGAGTACATCGTCAACCCGGCTTATAGTCTGAAGAATCTGTATTCGGTGCTGCGATCTGGAGGTTGCCTGTTTCTGACTTTTCCAAACACGCCTCCTCCCAAGGGCGACGGAGTTACGTGGTTTTCGACAGCCGAGGAATTGGAAACGATGCTCGGCGCCGCGGGCTTCCGCCGGTGGGAGATTTTCGCGATTCGAGTGCGCCCGTATGCGCGACGAGTTTACGCCGTGGGGCATGAATGGCCTCTTCATCTGTACCGCCGAATGCGCAAGAGTAATCCCGCGGGCCATCCGCAATCGTATGAGGCGACGTGGGCATTCCAGAACCGCAGACGGTGGTCTCGGTATCGCGGGTTTCTTCATTTTTGGTGGGGTGCCTTGGCTGGTGTGATGCGGATGGGCGGCGCTCTTTTTGAGATCGATAACAGTGACGGAAGCTTGCTTGGTCGTCAGCTTGTAGTGCGGGCCTGGAGGTAATGCGTTGGGAGAGAATTACCAACTTGAGCCGCTAAACTCCGAAGAAATCGGCCGCTGGGACGAATTGACTGCGGCTTTCCCTAACCGAGAATTGTTCCATCGGAAGGTGTGGCTGGATTATTTGCGAGACAGCCGAGGCGTCGATATTCGCTACTGGGCTATCCGAAACGGTGAGGAACGAATCGGCTATTTTTGCGGAGGCATTCTGCGCAAAGGGCCATTCCGAATTCTGGGCAGTCCGCTGAAGGGCTGGGGAACGAATTTCTTGGGGCCGGTGGCCAGCGCTTCCTTCCGCACGGAGCCTTTTCTTTCCGCACTCGACCGCCTCGCGTCGTTAGAGAAGATCGCCATGGCGGAGTTCGAAAGCTCAACCGTACCGGGAGAAGATCTGGAAAGCGCCGGCTACGAGCCAGTTCCTGACTCTACGTTCTTTGTCACACTTACGCCGGGCGACACGGATGGGGTCTGGAAGACAATCGAGTCGACTTGTCGCAACCGAATTCGAAAGGCAATGAAGGCCGGACTCACGATCGAGGACACGCATGATCCAGCAGTTGCGGATCAGTTTTATGACCAATACAGCGACTTAATGCGGCGCAAGGGATTAGTTCCCCCTTACCCGCGCGAATACCCGAAAAAACTACTGAAACACCTCAAGGCGGCCAATCTTATTTTTGCGCTTCGGGTCCGAAATGCGGAGGGTCAGGTGCTCGCCACAGGACTGTTCCCGCACGATGAACGCACAATGTACTTCTGGGGAGGTGCGAGTTGGGAAGAAGGACGAGAGCTATGTCCTAATGAGTTTTTACACTGGAGCGCAATTCGTATGGCAACGGAAAGCGGCTTGCAGCTCTACAACACATGTGGCACCGGCCAATTCAAGAGGAAGTTCGGAGGCGAGTATAAGGTCACAAGGCGGTGGCACAAGTGCTATGGGCAGACTGCGCGCTGGGCTCGCAAAGGGTACGAGGTTTATTTCAAGAATCGAATCCGGTTGCGTGGGTGGTGGGAGAATGTCTCCCGGCGCCGCGGTGGCGGAGTAGCTCAATGAGGCTCTTGTTTCTTTCACTGGGCGTTCCGTTGCCCGTCAATAACGGCCACAAGATGCGCACCTGGTCGATATTGTGTGGCTTGGCTGCCGAAGGTCACGAGATCGATTTTTTAACGTTCGCACAGCCTGAAGAAGCGGGCCGCGAGTGCAGGGAACTTTCTCGAATTTGTCGGGATGTTCAGATGGTTCCGCTGACCCTGCACAACCTGACCTCTTCGTCCGACTATTGGGGACGCCTGCGAGGTCTTTTTTCTTCGCGTCCGTATGCGACGCGGCGGTTTTCTTCCGAGAGGATGCGGCGATGCATCCAGGCCTCTCTGGATAGGGGGAATTTGGATGCCATCGTATGCGATACGGTGTATAGCGCCTGCAATCTGCCGCAAACATCCTTGCCTCTGATACTGAATAACGTCGACGTAGAGCACGTGATTCTGGAACGTTATCTGCCTTTTGAATCGAACCCGGCGAAGCGTCTCTATGCTCGACTGGAAAGCCGAAAGGTAAAGAATTGGGAGCAGAAAATCTGCCAGAAGTCGACGATCGGGATGGCTTGTTCGGAGCACGACCGCCGGGCTCTGCAAGCGCTCGCACCGCAGTTACCGATGTTCGTTGTTCCTAACGTGGTTGACACCGAAACTTACACTCCCGGAGACAGCGATGCCGAAGACCCCAACGGGATCGTCTACCAGGGCGGAATGGACTGGTTTCCCAACCGTGACGCAGTGGAATATTTTGTTTCGCAGATCTTTCCGATGATCCGCCGAGAGATTCCGGGAGTCCGCTTCATTGTAGCCGGAAGGAATCCGTCGGAGGAGTTTCGGAAGCAGTTTGTTAAGACGCCGGGTGTTGAATTCACGGGTACTGTTCCAGATATGCGGCCGGTCATCGCCAAGGCAACTCTGTGCGTAGTGCCATTGCGCATCGGCAGCGGGACTCGCTTGAAAATATTGGAAGCAGGAGCCATGGCCAAAGGGATGGTGTCGACACCCCTTGGGGCAGAGGGTTTGGATTTTCGCGACGGCGAAGAAATTTGCATCGCCAGCAATTCGGTAGAGTTCGCCGAAGCCGTGGTGGCGCTGATGAAAAACCCCAGCCGACGCAATGAGCTTGGGCATGCGGCGCGCCGAAAGGTGCTTGGACAGTACAGCATGGATGCTTTGCAGCAGGCGTTGCGAATTGCTCTCAACAGTTCGAGCTTGAAAATCACCGAACCCGAGCGCGCGATCATTGCCCGATGATTCTTTATTACATACTCGTGCTGTCTTTGCCGTTAATCTCGCAGAGGTTTTTCGCGGCGTCTGTGGGTGGAATCACAGTTGAAAAAATTCTGGGCCTAGTTTGCCTGATTTACGCAATTTTCTACCTATTCCAACGACGCGGCTCGCCACGAATTCTGGGGACTGGCCAGGCCAGAGCTTTTCTTCTCTTCGTTTTGTGGACTACGGTTTCCTTCTTCACGCTTTCCGGGAACGCCACGGATCCATTTGGGAACACGTTGACGATTTACATCTCGCATCTGTTTTTTCTTATCACAACCCTAATTTTGGTGGACTCTTTGTATCGTTTGCGGTGGACAATTTTGGCAGCTATCGGATCGATCGCGTGGGCCTCTCTTTACATGTTGAGGGAGTGGCAAACCGGAAGTGCCCTATATGGTGCCGATTACCGGCCAGGCTACGTCACAGGGGATCCAAACTACTTCACCGCTTCGGTCCTGATCTGCCTGCCTGTTGCGTATTACCTTTTGATTGGGAAACAAGCCCGCTGGGAGCGACTTTTTTGTTTCGGCTGCGTCTTCGTTACTTTGCCTGCCATTATGGTCGCGGCTTCGCGGGGCGGCTTTATCGGCTTGATGGTTGCCGCCGTGTTCGTCGTTTTGCGGTCAAAGCAACGGGGGCGCAACTTGATCTTGGTCAGTTTGGGACTGCTCGTCGTGCTCGTGTTTTCGCCTTCTTC
>DATGJE010000170.1:0-6688 GCA_035295305.1 Candidatus Acidiferrales bacterium
CCGAGAATGGTGAGAATGGGAATCAGCGCGTTGCGAAACGCGTGGCGCAGCAGCACGGCGCGTTCGGTGAGGCCTTTCGCGCGCGCGGTGCGAACGTAATCGCTTCCCAGTTGTTCGAGTACGGAGGTGCGCACCATGCGCGTGAGAATCGCGGCGAGTGCCGCACCCAGCGTGATAGCCGGCAGAATGAGATGGGAGATTCCGCCGCGTCCGCTGACCGGCAGCCAGCCGATGAGCACGGAGAAAATCAAAATGAGCAGCGGGCCGAGCGCGAAATTCGGAATGGAGAGTCCGAGCAAAGTGAAGAAGCCGACGGCATGGTCAGCGGGGCGTCCACGGCGCTGCGCGGCGAGCAGGCCCGCGGGAATTCCAATCGCGCAGCAAACGATGAGCGCGGCGAAGGCGAGTTCGAGCGTGGCAGGATAATGCTCGAGGACGACGTGAAGCACCGGCTGCTGAAAGCGAAACGATTCGCCGAGATTGCCGCGCACGACTCCTCCGAGATAGCGGCCGTACTGAACGGGAATCGTCTGATCGAGTCCCAGGGCGTGGCGAAGCTGAATTAAATCGGAAGCGGTGGCGCCTTCGCCGAGCATTTGCTGCACCGGATCGCCAGGAACGATGTGCGCGAGAAGAAAAACCATGGTGACGATGAGCCAGAGCGCGGGAAGCGAATAGACGAGGCGAAGTGAAATGTAGCGCGTCATTTCGATTTGCGAGTGGCTTTCGGAGTGGATTTGGACGCGCGCTTTTGAGCATTTGGCTCCGCACCTTTCGGCGACGAAGCTGCGGGCGCACTTTTTGCTTTTTCCGCCAGCGCGGGAGCTGCATCTGCCTCTTCGAGACGCTTGATTTTCACGCGCGCGATGCGGCGGCCCTCGACTTCCACAATGGTGAAGCGATAACCGTGGTCTTCGAAAGTTTCTCCGCCACGCGGAAGGAAACCGAGCTGCGTTAAAACAAAACCCGCCAGCGTTTCGTAAGCCGGATTCTCGGGCAGCTCGATGTGAAATTGGGCTTCGAGGTCGCGGATATTCAACGATGCGTCGAAAATCATCGAACCATCAGCGAGGTGCAGCGGATGCTCAACCACGTCGAACTCGTCGTGAATTTCGCCGACCATTTGTTCGAGGATGTCTTCGAGCGTGACCAGGCCAAGTATGGTGCCGAATTCGTCGACAGCCATTGCCAGGCCGGTACGGTGAACGCGCAAGTCGAGCAGCAGTTCGATGGCGGGTTTCGTCTCGGGGACGATGAGAACTTCGCGTAGCATGTGGCGAAGATGAAATTCAGCGGGCGGCTGATTTTCTTCCGCGCGGCGCGCGCGATCGAGCAAAATCCAGATGAGATCCTTGATGTGAACGAAACCGATTACGTGATCGAGGTTGCCTTCGTAGACAGGAATGCGTGAACGCTGCGTGATAGCGATCATTTTCATCACGTCTTCGAGCGAAGCGTTCGAGGGCAACGCGTGAATGTCCGGACGCGGAATCATGATTTCGCGGACTTGAACATTCCCGAGATTCATGGCGCCCTGAATGAAACGTTCTTCGACAGGCTCAAGGACGCCGCGCTCGCCCGCTTGCTCCACGAGAATGCGAAGCTCTTCGGCAGAGCGGACGGCAGAGTGGCTCTGCGGTATTTTTACGCCGAGCGCCTTAACGAACTTGCCCGCGACGCCGTTGAGCAACAAAATGGCCCATCGAAATGTGCGCAGGAACCAGCGGAACGGGCGCGCGACGAGCAAAGCGACACGTTCGGCGTGGGCAAGGCTCAAACTTTTCGGCACAAGCTCGCCAAGCACGACCTGCAATGCCGTCAGCAAAAGAAATGCGAACAGAAGAGCGAGGCCATGTTCGATGAGCGGAGCGTAACGTCCGGGCATCCTCGCAAAAAGGGGATCCAGAAAATTCGCCAGCGCAAGCTCGCCAAGATACCCGAGGGCAAGACTTGTCAGCGTGATTCCGACCTGCACGCCGGAAATGACCGTGCCCATGTCTGCGATGAGAAGCTCGACGACGCGCGCGCGGGGGTCGCCTTGCTCGACGAGTTGCCGGACACGCGATTGCCTTACGGCGACAAGAGAGAATTCGACGGCCGCGAAGAACGCGTTGATCGCAATGAGCACAAAAATGACGAAGAGATGGAGAGCGATCATTGGTCGGAGTCAAATATAACAGGCATAGAGTCGCCTTCTGCGCGCGTTGCCGCCGCGACATGAGCAGAAGTAAATGCAATAGGTGCCGCCATGCCTCCGGCAATTGTAACAAGATGGCTGCGCCGCAGCGCGGATTCACAAATGAATTTGCGGGAACGGTTATGCTTGACGGCGACGGGTGCGCGATTGGAGTTGGTTGCATCGATTGAAGTGTCGAGCTAGACTCGCATGCCGGAGATAAACGCGATGAGTCCTGTGCCCAATAAGGCGTCCGAGCCGCCGCACAAAGGCGAGTTTGAAAAATCGCTGACGCGGCTGGAAGAAGTTGTGAAACGGCTGGAATCGACGGACCTTTCACTCGATGAAGCGATGAAACTTTTCGAAGAGGGCGTGAAGCTGTCGCGCGATTGCCAGAAACAACTGGAAGAAGCGGAAGGGCGCGTCGAAATTCTATTGAGAAAGGCCGATGGAAAAATTCACGCGGAGCCTTTCGAAACGAATGAAGACGATTCACAATCGCGGTGAGTCCATCGCTTAATTTCCATCGCTGCACTTTGCCCCCACATAAATGACGCAGCCTGCCTTTTTTGCCGAGGATCAAGCCATCATCGAAGCAGCGCTCGAGCGTTTGCTGCCATCGGAAACCACGCCGCCCGCTACAATTCATCAAGCGATGCGCTATAGCGTCTTTGCGGGAGGAAAGCGCATTCGGCCGATTCTGTGCCTCGAAGCGGCGCGGCTCTTTTCGAGCGAGCCAGACGCCGCAGCGACGGCGGGATGCGCGTTGGAATTCATTCACACTTATTCGTTGATTCACGACGATCTGCCCGCGCTCGATAATGATGATTTGCGGCGCGGCAAGCCGACGTGCCACAAGAAATTCGGCGTCGCGATGGCGATTCTGGCGGGCGATGGTTTGCTGACGCTGGCGTTTGAGACGCTCGCAAAAGCGAATGTTGATGCCGAGCGGCGCGTGCGGATTATCGCCGAAATTGGCACGGCGGCGGGAACCGTGAGCGGAATGGTCGGCGGACAAGTAGCGGACATCGAAGCGGAGGGAAAACCCGTCGACGCAGCGGGACTTGAACACATTCATCGGTCGAAGACCGCAGCGTTGATTCGCGCTTCGATTGTCGCGGGAGCGCTGGCGGGCGGCGCGAGCGGCGAGGACGTCGAACGGCTGCGACGGTTCGGCGAGGCGATTGGTTGGGCGTTCCAGGTCGTCGACGATATTCTGGATGTTGAGGAGTCGTCGGCTGCGCTGGGAAAAACAGCGGGAAAAGATCAGGCGCAGAACAAAGCGACTTACCCGGCGCTTTTCGGAATCGACAAGTCGCGGGCGTTTGCGCGGGAGCTGGCTGCGCGCGCGGATCGCGAGCTAGATCGCTACGGCGAACGCGCGGAGCGTTTGCGAGCGATTGCCGAATATTTGATCGTGCGGCGCACGTAGATTGTTTTCTTCCGTGACTTTTTATCTCGCACGCAACCCACGGACGTTCAGACGCGAATCCTTCGCCTCATTCTGAATGTCAAAGCGCCGAAAATATTTTAGCTCAGCGTCGAATCAGCTTTGCCGCAGGCGAAATGTTCTGTTATCGTGCAATGAATGGTTGCGCCGAAGACGCTCGAACTTGCGTTGCTCACCGCTGCGGTTCTCGGCTTCCGTCATGGATTTGATTACGACCACATTGCCGCAATTTCAGACATCACAAACGTCGAGTCCGACCGCAAGCGCGCCATGCACATGGGCCTGTTGTACGTGGTGGGACACGCGACTACGGTCGCAGCTCTGGGCAGCATCGTGATTTTTTTTCAGACTTCCCTGCCGCCCGTGGTGGACAGTTGGGCCGAGCGCGCAGTGGGATTGACGCTGGTCGTGCTTGGAATTTACGTGCTGGGTTCGATGTTCCGAAGCGGAGGAAAAGCGGCGCCGAAATCGAGAATTATAATTCTGATCAGCTCGTTCCGGTTGCTTGCGTGGAAAGTCCGGCTGGCGCTTCTCGGCCAAGCTGCGGCACGGCCTGCGGAGGTGAATTGGAATTACACCAAGAAATCCGTGTTCTTTGTGGGCGTGATTCACGGGCTGGGTGCGGAAACGCCGAGTCAACTACTGATTTTTCTGCTTGCGGCGAATTTGGGTGGACGTGCGCGAGGATTTCTAGGTTTGGCAATGTTTTTGGCTGGGCTGCTGCTAATGAACACGCTGATGACCGCGTCCGCAGTGGGCATTTTCACCGTGAGCGCAACGCGGCAACGGTTGATGCAAATCGCCACTGCGCTGACGGCGACGTATAGTTTGGTGGTTGGCGCGATTTTCCTCTTCGGCACGGCTGCCATTTTGCCTCCTCTCGGATAACTGCGAAACTCAATCTCAATTTATGGACGCCGCGCGTTCCACTTCTAGACGAAAACGTATCCGAGTGGATGCGGCGTTGGTGGCGCGGAAACTTGCGGAGACGCCACAGCGCGCGCAAGCGCTAATTATGGCCGGCAAAGTGCTCGTTGATAAGCAACGAATAGTGAAATCAGGAGAGCTGGTGGCCGCGGACGCGCGAATTGAAATCACCGACGCGGATTTTAAATACGCAAGCAGGGCGGGACTGAAACTCGAAGGGGCGCTCGAAGATTTTGGCGTGGACGTGCGCGGCTTGGTCTGCCTCGACGTGGGCGCGTCGAATGGCGGATTTGCGGATTGTTTGCTACAAGGCGGGGCACGGCGCGTGTACGCAGTTGACGTCAACACGGCGCAACTGGACTGGAAATTGCAGCACGATGCGCGCGTGATCCGCCTAGAGAAAAACGCGCGATTCTTGCATCCAGCCGACATCGCGGAAAAAATGGATCTGGTAACGATGGACGTCTCCTTTATTTCCGTGACGAAGCTGATTGGCGCGACCGTGACGACGGCGAAGCGCGGCGCGGTATTTTTAGTCCTAGTGAAACCGCAGTTTGAACTGCCAAAAGCAATGGTGGGCAAAGGCGGGATCGTTCGAGATGCTGCGCTGCACGAGCGTGCGATTGCGAGCGTCCGCACAGCAGCCGAAAAAGCAGGGCTTTGGGTTCTGGACGTCCGGCCGAGCCGCGTGACGGGTAAAGAAGGCAATCAGGAATATTTCCTCCACGCACGGCTCCCCGAATAGAATACAATTCGCGAACTTGGCGAAACGAACTTGGTAGCGAATCTGGTGAAACGGACTTGGTAAAGCAATGATCAAGAGCGCGGGAATTTTCTGCAAGCCACGAAAGGCGGAAATTTGCGCTGTTGTGCCGCGCATGGCCGACTGGCTGCGAGAGCGCGGCATCGAGGTCTACTTCGATTCCGTCGCGGCATCGTGTTTCACTCCGCAGGCAAGAATAACTCTCGACGAAATGGCCGCGCAGATGGACTTGCTGATTGTGCTCGGCGGCGATGGCACGCTGCTCGCGGCCGCGCGGCGATTCCACGAATGCGAAGTGCCGATTCTCGCTGTGAATTTGGGCGGCATGGGCTTTATGACCAGCGTCACGATCGACGAGGCATTTCCGCTGCTCGAGGAAGTGCTTGCCGGCCGGCACCGCCTGAGCCCGCGAATGATGTTGAAAGCAGAATTGTTGCGCGACGGAAAAATGATTCAACAACAGCAAGCGCTGAACGATGCGGTGGTGACGAAGTCGGCGCTGTCGCGCATTCTCGATTTCGATTTGGCTGTGAATGGGCAGTTCCTCGGGCTTTATCGCGCGGATGGATTGATCGTTTCGACGCCAACGGGCTCGACCGCGTATTCGCTCGCCGCGGGAGGCCCGATTCTCTATCCCGTGTTGCAGGCGTTCGTGCTGACGCCGATTTGTCCGCACATGCTGACCAACCGGCCGCTTGTGCTGCCGGACAGCGTGCAACTCGAATTGGATTTCAGCGCGCTCGAGGAGCAGGCGTATTTGACGCTAGATGGGCAAGTAGGATTTGAACTTGAGCGCGGCGATCGCATCACGATTTCCAAGTCGCCGCATCATGTGCAACTTGTGAGGCCGCAGGAGCAGACGTACTACAAAGTTCTTCGCAACAAGCTGCGGTGGGGGCAACGCTGAACGCGCCGCTGGCTCGCCGCGGAACATCGCAAAAAGAGGCCAACATAATGAAAACCAAATCTCAGTCGTGTGTATTCCTTGTGATTCTCTTCGTGGCGTTGGCCGCACCGGTGCATGCGCAGCGCCGCGTTCGCCGCGCGGTTAGCAGCAGAGCCAACAGTGCCAGCGTTTATCCGATGCACGAAGGGTTCGTGGACGCGCATGGCGTGATGATTTATTACATGACCGTCGGCCGCGGCGCGCCTCTGATGATTGTTCACGGCGGGCCGGGCGCATCGCACGACTATTTTTTGCCTTACCTGCTGCCGCTCGCGCGGCACAACGAGCTGGTTTTCATTGACGAGCGCGGCTCGGGCAAATCGCAGCAACTTTCCGATCCTGCCGAATACACCGTTGAAAACATGGTGGAGGACGTGGAAGACGTGCGCCAAGCGCTCGACCTGGGAAAAATCACGCTGCTCGGAC
>DATGJE010000171.1:0-6635 GCA_035295305.1 Candidatus Acidiferrales bacterium
TCGGGGTTGCCGTTTAGCAGTGTCGACACGCCCGGCGCTTTGCCTTTCAAATTCGGATCGCCGACGACGATAAGTCCCTCGTACTTGTCCGTGACGTAGAGGAACCCGTACATTAAATTTATCCGCTGCTCCTGATTCTGCGCGAACTCCGCGCGCGTCGGGTCGACAGCCAGGGTCGTCGGCGTTGCGACATCCGTCGCGTATTTTGTCTTCACGTACAATCGTTGGCCCAGCGGCGACACCGGTGCGGTCACCATTCTCTCCGAAAATCCCTTGTTATCGACATTGGCGATATCGAAAACGCGGAAGCCTCCCGCGCCCATCGCCGCATACACGTACTCGCCGCGCATCTGCACGTTGAGAATGTTTTTTCCTTCATGGTGGTACGCAGCACTAAGCCGTCGTCCAGCGGTTACAAATGTTTTGTAATCCTCCGGATACGCGACGCTCTGAAAATCGCTCCCGTAGATCGTGTCCGGATCGTCGTGCTCAGCGACGGCGACGGCCGAAAATCCCTTGTTGCCCTCGGCGACGTAGATGTATCGTCCCTCGTAATTCAGGAAATTCGTGCCCAGCAACAGCACTTGCGCCATCCACGCATTGTTGTCGCGGGCGCTCGACACATGGCAATCGGTGCACTGTTTTGTTTCCGTCGCGCGCACGGTGTGGGGCACGTACGTGCTGAACGCCTGCCCGCTGAATCCCGGCGCGGAAACGGTCTGCTGCGTGTAGTAGAGCCAGTCGCGGTTCGCGTTTTGCGAACTCACCAGAATCGCGCAACTGGAGCGCGCCGGCGCCACGCGATGTCCCGTCACCGTGCCGTCCACGGCCAGCATGTACGCGTCGTCGCGCAACACTTGAAAGTTGTAGCTCGTCCAGTTGCGCGTTACCGTTCCTTCGTTGTGCAGCATTTTGCGGCGATTGTTCGCGGTCATTTGCAAATGACAGCCAAAACAATTCGGCGTCCATGAGGAATGGCACGCGAAGCACGTCATCGAGCTTCTCGGATGCGCCAAGCTCGCGTCGCTGGTGGGAACGTCGCCCCACGTCGCACCGTCGGTGCGAATCGTTTTTGCCAGCCGCGATTTCTCGTTGTAGTGCGAATTCCCCGGCGTGATGGTGTCCAGCACCTGCGTCACTTCCCACTGCAAATTCTGCTGCATCATTGACCGTTGAAATAATTTGCCGTCCTGCCAGTAGAACTCTCGCTCGCCCCACGGTGTACGTAACGCCGACAAATTGATTCCGCCCTCGGGCGACGCAGGCCCTGACGTGACAAGCGTGGCCTTCTGCCGAATTGTGCCGTGGCAATCCGTACAGTGAATCGCAATCGCCGCGCGAGGCTCGTTGTAAAGCTTCCCTGTGCCGTGCGCGTCCTGCGCGAAATGGCAGTCGACGCACTGCATTCCTTTTTCGAGATGCAGGTCCTGCAAATGCACCGCCTTCCCGAATTTCTCGGGATCGTTGAACGGCACCACGCGATTATTGGCATCCAGCAGATTTCCTTCGCGGTCGTGTTTCGCCACCTGCCGGAAAATCCAACCGTGCCCGTGGAAATCGTCGAACTGCGTCTCGTGGAGTTCTTTGTTGAACGCCGCGGTTCCTGTTTGCGCCAGAAATTTCACGCTGGCCCACAAACCGCGCGGCGCGGCTGCTTCCGGATTGCGCAGCCCCACGCGATAACGGTCTTCCTCCGTCGGATTGTGCTGCTGTGCGGGATACATTGCCTTGCCGTCGACTTCGTTGTCCCACCAGGTGTCGCCGTAAAACGTCGTCATCATGTTCGTGCCCGGATGCACATGGCACACCATGCACTGACTTGACGGCATCGAAAGCGTGAATTCATGTTTGATCGGGTGTCCCGGCTCACCACGCGGAATTGTAGGATCGCCTTCCGCGCTCGCGCCCATGTTACCGAACTTCGCATACTGCATCGAATGCGCCGCCGAACGGTCGTTCGCGTAGACTACGTGGCACGCCGAGCATCCGCTCGCGCGATAATCGCCCGGCTGATCATTTGTTCCCGGCAGATTCAGCGTGGGATCGAGCAGTCGCGTTTTCTGCAATCCCAGAAATACGGGGTCAGTCCGCAATTGCGTCCCAAATCCGCGAAAGCTGAGCTTGTCATCTGGTTTCCCCGGCTCTTCCAGCCGATTCGGATTTCCTATCTCGCTTTTTTCCTCACCGCCGCGCTCGAAGACACGTAGCACGTTGCCCGGCTGCGAAATCTCCCACCGCTCGAGCGGCTCCTCGAAAGGCATTATGCCTTTCTCAAGCGTTTCCGACGGCGCCGGCGGTGGGTATGTTTTCATGCGCAGTGGCGTGCCATCGGCTGCGTAACTCTCGCCGAAATGTTCGTCCTTGAGCGGGAACGCTCCGTTGTTATAGAGCGCCGCGCCCCACAGAATCCCGCCTGTAGCCATCATGCTCGTTCGCACAGAATATGTTTCCTGCGCGTGGCATCCGGCGCGCCCGCATGTTTTGTCGGCGACGCGCAAATCTCCCGGATTCACGAACTGAATGTATTCCGGATTCTCTCGCAGCCAATCCGTGTACGCTCGCACGGGATTTGCAGAACCCTTCCAGAGCCATGGCAGCTTTGGCGTCGGATGCGCTTTTGCTTTCGCGCTTTCATACTCGGGCGACCCCTGCTTTGCTCCCGCCGTTACGGCAACGCTCGCGTCGCCCGTGTGGCAGTCAACGCATCCGAGTCGAACTGTGCCCGTCGTGTGCATCGTCGGCTCGTCCACGCCTACGTGGCACGAGACGCATCCGGCGCTTTTTCTGTCCGAGTCCGCCTGCGTTTGATTGATCAACAGATTGTCGTTCTGGACGTCCTGCGCCCGCGCGCTTCGCCGTCCCCCGAGCAGCGCCATCCCGAGCAGCACCGTCGCCGCGCTAAAGCAAATGAGCGCTGACTGCCATTGGCCGGCGGCGTGCGATGCAAAGTTGCGCAAGACTTTCACGTGGAATTTGCCCTCAAAATCGAAATCTCAAATTCGCGAACGCCGAAAAAAGTGTCCGCTTCGTATAAATATCCTGAAATCCTCTTCCCGGCTGGAACACGGAGCCGCCAAACGTCAACACGATGTTTTCAGTGAGCGGCGGCCGGTACTTCGCTCCGAGATCAAATTCCTCGCCGATGTTGTGGTGAATCGGCGATTGAAAGAGCACAAGTTCGAGCGGCTCAGTGCGGTCGAATCTCATGAAGTTGAAATTCGTCACCGCCGTGAGCTTCGGCGTCAAATCGAAATTCGCTCCAGCGTTGTAGAGCCACAGCCCCGGATTGACGAAATTCGCCTGGCCCTCGGTTTTATTCGAACGCAAGCTCGGCAGCAAACTGTCCTGCGGCGTCAGCGTCACGCCCGATCCAGAAAGTCTGATCGCTTCACGATTCCAAAAGCTGAAAATTCCGCCCGCGAATGCCGGATTGTCGACGATTGCGTCAAATCCGCGCGCGCGCCCGTCCCGAGGATTCGCATCGCCTGATGCGTAAAAAAACGAGCCGCGGAATCGCATCCAGTCTTTGTCCTCGGAAAGCTCCAGCGCCGCCATCTGCGCATTGATGGTCACTTTGCGTCCGGCAAGCGGATTGAACGTGTCATATCCCAGCGCCTGATAAAACGCGTGGCTCACGTTTACCGGACCGATGTGTCCGTCGCTCGCCCATCCCAGATACGCGACGCGAATTCCGTGCGTCTGGATTCCCGCGCCTTGGTTCACCACGTTTCCAATCGGCGCGGGACGCACCAGAAATCCATTCGTGTCGAAATGAATCGTCGGGTCGTCCTTGTTGTATGCGACGCTGAACTCCGTCGTGTAACCCTTCCAGATAAAATCCTGCATGTACAAAGTCGCAACGCCGACTTGCTGATGCCGCCGCTCAAATGTGTTCAGTTCGCTGTTTGTGTCCTTCTCGAGCATTTGAAAATACGCGAGGTTGTACTGCCAGCGATTCGATTTGAGATTCCCGAAGAATCGCAGACCCGGCTGCTCGTCGGAAAAAAGAAATCCGCGAAAATCGCTCGTGAACTCCTGGATTCCTGCGCGCACCGAGATAAAATCGTAATTCGGGCTCAGGTCGGCAATTTTGTATTCGACGAACGCTTCCTGGATTCCGGCGTGGGTATCGAGGCGGCTCGTTCCCGCGCGCACGTCGATGTTCACCAAGCCCAGTTCTTGCGTTTGCAAATAATTGATGTTGAATTCTGGTGTGAACTGAATCCGCCAATCAACGGGCTTGAAACTCGTGTCGCCATGAAATAAATCAAACGACAGCCGGAAATTCTGGTTCAGAAAAGATTGCTCGCCTTTTCCGAAAAATTCCGCACTCCCCGGACGCGCCTGGCTCACGCCGCTCGGCGCTGGCACGCGCCGTTCGTCAAAAAATGAATCACTCGTCCCCGTAAAGGTGAAAAACGTGGAATTACCGAAGACGGGATAGTCACCCTTCCATTTGTTGCGATTGAATGGATCCCACCAGTGCCCGCGCACGTAGGGATATTCGCCGCCGTGACCGTACCTCTTCCACTCCGGCATCGCGATGTCCCATCTGTCCGGCTCCGGCTGAAATACTTTCTCGTAGGGAGGCAGCGGCGCTACGGGTGCGGCTGCTGCATTTTGTTGCGCGGGTTCCGGTATTTGATGGTAAGAGGGAAGCGGCACCGGTGGTTTCGCTGGCACGGGCAGCGGCGTTCCCGGTTCCTGTGGTGGACGCTCGATTGTTGGCGGGCTTGTGAGCGCTTCCATGCTCAATTCCATCGTTACCACTTCGGCCGCAGTCACCGTCAAATCATTTCGCTCAATCGACTGAAATCCGTCCTTGGTAATCGTCAGTTCGTATTTTCCTGCGGGCAGGTTCGTGAAACGGAAAACGCCGTCCCCCGTTGACGTGGTTTGAAATACCTTGCCGCCTGGCCCGATTCGCAAGAGGACTTGAGCTCCGCCGATCGGTTGACCCGCGGAATCCCGTAAGCCCCCAAGCACGGCGGAAAATTGCTGGTTTGGCCGCGTCAACCGTCGCTCCTGCTGCGGACGCTGCGCGTGCGGGGCGCCGCGATCAATCAAATGCGTCTCCGCTCTCGCGCCAGGGCAGAAGACCACCCATGCGGCCAGTGTGACCACGGTTCCGCAAGCCCGTCGCATCCGCGCAGAGAAGGGAACCCTCAATTTCGAAAAATCCCGCGCCGCCACATCGCGTTTTCCGGAGTTCAAGACGCGCTACTTGCTATCACAGGCCCCAGAGCCCGGCAAGCATATTCCCCCGGATTTCTCCACGTAATGTTGCCGGACAAGAACCCACCTTCGCGCATTTTCGCACTGCATGTTGAGTCCGCTTGGTGGATGTGATACCAACTTCTAACTTCGCTGCGAGGAGTTATGCCGCGCGTTCGCACGCGCTCACAAATGATCTCTGATTCCAGATGCCCGCTAACATCGTCAATCATCATTTTCTTTTGCCTCGCGCTCGCTTCGTGTGCCGGAACAAGTTCTTCTTCGAATTCGCCGGGTCCACCACCGCCGCCAGTTGCAGAGTTGTCAGCTGCCGACGTTCAGTCCATCGTTCAAGCAGCAGCCGCTGCGGTGAATGTGCCCTATGTCGTCGCTGTGACGAATCGCGAAGGCGACATTCTCGCCATTTTTCAAAAGCCTGGATTTTCACCGAGTAGCATCGGGAATTTCAGTCAAACGGTTGATACCAACGAGCTCGCGGTTTCTCTTGCCCGCACTGGCGCATTTTTCAGCAACGACCAAGCGCCGCTCTCTTCGCGGACAGTGCGGTTCATCAGCGGAATTCATTTTCCGCCCGGCGTCACGGACACAGCCAACGCTGCGCTCTACGGCATTGAAAACACGAATCGCGGCTGCATCCTGAGCGCAAGTTTCAATTCCGGCGAATCGATCCCGCCCGCTCGCTCGATTAGCGGCGCGAATCCCGGCCTCGGCGTAGCGACTGGCAAATTCGATGTGAACGATTCGGATCCCAACGCCGTGAATCCCGGCGGCGTGCCGATTTTCAAGAATGGAGTGCTTCTTGGTGGCGTCGGTGTGGCGGGCGCGCAGGGTAGCGTCGCGGAGTTTGCTGCGTTTTCCGCTGCTACGAGCAATGGCCTCGGCCCCACGCCGGCTGCTCCCGGCGTCGTTTTCATCGACGGCATTGCGTTGCCATTTGTAAACCAGACTACGCTGCCCGCGGGAATGTCCGTAGGAACTGCAGCCGGCGGCACATATTTGGTTGGCCCAATCGCAAGCCCGCAGGCCCCGCCTGAAGGCTATCTCGTTGGCCCGAACGCCGGTCCGCTCGGCGGCCTTTCGTCATCGCAGGTCAATCAAATCGTCATGGCTGCGGTCAACACGGCGAACCAGACGCGCGCCGTTATTCGCCTGCCGGATGGTTCGCGTGCGAAAATGGTTATCGCCGTCGCCGATCTTGACGGCACGATCATTGCCCTCTACCGCATGACGGACGCCACCGTTTTCAGCGTGGACGTCGCCGCCACGAAGGCGCGCAACATGATTTACTTCAACAGTGCCGCGCGAGCGCCTGCGGACCTTTCGGGAGTTCCGCTCGGCACGGCAGTGACGAATCGCACCATCAGCTTCGGCGCGCAGCCGTTCTTTCCGCCCGGCATTGA
>DATGJE010000172.1:0-3921 GCA_035295305.1 Candidatus Acidiferrales bacterium
ATCTCGCGTCAGTGAAATCGACTGGCACTCAACGTACGTCCCGCCGTCTTTCTGCTGAAATCGCCAATACGTGTTCATGCGCCAGAGGTAACCATCGTCATGGCCAACAGGAAGGTCGTGCTCGTTGGATTTACCCCAGCCAGCAACTTCGCGGATCTGCGTGCTGCGCGAGCGGCTCCATGCGCGCGATGAATCGAGAATGACGTAGTGCACTTCATGCTGGGTGTCAAGCACGCACGTCAGCACTTTCTTTTCGTAGAGGCGCAAGTACACGCGGTAGTCATTCCCGTCATTCCAAAGAATTCTCGATGCGAGCACGCGCGGCCGATAATATTCTGACTGGTGATTGTAGTCCTCGACGAGCGCGAGAGTTTGCGTCAACGTCGCACCCGGGATGAAGACAGTTCCGATCCAATAGTGAACCAGACCATTGGGAACGTCGATCGGCTTTCCGTTCTCGAGCGTTTGCATTCTTTCAATCACAACGTTGCCCGCGCGCAGGCGAGCCAAAATCGCGGCGCGCTGTTCCGGCGGCAGGCGATCCGCCCAGAGGAAGGCTTGAGGATCACTCAACGAAGCGTCAATTCTTGCCTCGGAAAGGACGACGTAGTGAGTGAAGGCCGCGATAGTCTTCGGGTTTAACTCCGCGGCAGTGGCGGAATTCGCGACCGCTAGCACGGCAGCAAGGGCGAGCGCGAGATGAAGGATCGAAGACAAGGGTATTTTCGCTTTCACGTGTCGTCTCAGGATGGCAGCGACTGCGAACCGTGCGGTTGTAGGTTCTTTGCTCTTAATGGATGCGATGACATGCGCACAGACATGATTGAATTAAGACGCAAGAAGCGGGCCAAAAAGGTAACTGTTCAGAAGGAAAATCTGCCACCATTGAAGACTGCAAGCGGAAGAGCCGCGGAATAAGTCCCGCTGCCGGCGGGGGTCAAGATGGGGGAAACGCCGGCGAGCGGGCTTCGATCGGGTTGGAATCGGCCCCGGTTCCATGTGGAACCGTCGTCCCCGCAGCACGTTCCAACCCGCACGACTCATGCTACAAAGTTGCCTGGAACTGAACAATGACTCCGGAGGCCTAGAGGCGTGGTACTTCGGCCGTAGTACGGCCATTGAAAAACAAGGCTTTACGGCAAATCTCCACTCTTTCCATTAGTACTTTGCGCCCAAAGAGCGTCGTGTCCTAATTCGAGTGTGCCGGGCCGGTTTTTCGAGGATGCTTTGTGCGCTCGAGCTGAAGATTCACTACCGTCTCTTTCCGTGAATGAACGATCAAGTTGTGTTTCCAGACGGAGGCTGCGGTCGCATCTGACGCACGAATGTCGTAAAGACCTGGCGGGACGAACTTGAATAAGAAATGGCCGTGCGAATCGGTGTGCGTCGCAAGGGGAAGAGAACCGTCTGAGCGTTCGACCATGACTTGCACGTCGACTGCCGGCTTGCCATCAGGAGCGGAGATTGTGCCACCGATTTTGGTGGTATGGACGCGAGCGACGGAACAGGTGGCCAACAGCAGAGAAGTTGCACAAAGACACGCGATCTTGCGCATTATGAAGCCTCCTCAGGCAGGCGATGTGACTATTGTACGAGCACGGGAAGACGGCGACTCGAGAGATCAGGAGGAAGGCGCGTGTCAGGCAACTGGCCGGATGGCCTGCCCGGGTGCACTCTGACCTAAACGCATTCTGAATAACCGACCAGTTCATCAGTACTTGTAGATCTTTCGGGCGCGGGTGTGCGACGGCTGGTCGAGGCGTCCGTGATCGGGATTTGTGCCGCGCGCAAGAGCGAGAAAGTACGTCAACAATTGCAGAGGCACGAGGAAGACGAAAGGCGAGAGCCATTCTTCCACGGCGGGAATCGCAAACCAGTCATCGGCTGAATCGTCCGGGCGTGCGACTGGAACATGAAACACGATGCGATGAGCTCCTGTTTCGCCTGCTGCGCGGATGATCATGCGCGTACGTTCGTCCGCAAGACCGCCGGCAAGGAGCGCGATGAGCGTAACGCGTTCGTCGATTTCGGAGAACGGGCCGTGGCGGAGCTGTTCCGTCTGCTCGCCTTCGGCGGGTGCGAAGCTCGTCTCCTTGATTTTCAGTGCGATCTCGCGCGCTGCCGGCCAGTTTGGTCCCGCACCGATCAGAACAATCCGACGGCGCTCGGCGATTTTTCGCGCCAGGTCTTTCATTCTTGCTTCAAGGCCGAGCGCCTGCTGCATCAAATCGGGAATGCCGTCGAGCGATTTTTTTGCGGTTGGGTTTTTCTCGCCGCGAGCATCAGCGAAGTCGATGGAAAAGAGCGCGAGGCGCGCGAGCGCGGAGGTGAGGCTCTTCGTATACGCGAAGGAAATCTCTTGCTCGCAGGTAGGAATCAGAAAATCAGCGGAGCGCATGGCGTCGCCTTCGGTCTCGCCGGAAATGCAAATCGTGAGTGCGCCGGCGCGGCGGGCAAATTCCAACGCGTCGATGGTGCACTTCGTGATTCCCGTGTGCGAGAGAATGATGACAGCGTCTCGCTTACCGAGAGCGGGCGGATAGAAGACAAATTCGAACGACTGCCCAACACGAATATCGGCGCGACCGCCGGCAAGGTGGCGAAAGAAGTATTCTGCAATTTCAGCCGTGTAGAGTGAACTGCCAATGCCGACAATCCAGAGACGGTCCTTTCCCGCGGCAGCACGCGCGGCCTGCGCAACCAGGTCAGCGCGTTCACCGATCATGCGCCGCACGAGACTTGGTTGCTGGTGAATCGCGTCGTAGAGATAAAACGGATGCCCAGTGCGCGCTTCGGTCATTTCGCCCTTTTCGCTTTGATTGCCGTGTCTAGACCGACCGATTGTTGATTGGTTTGCGGGAATATTCTACTGGAACGCCAACCGCTTCGCGACGCCACTTTTCTGTTACCCTGCTTTGCTGATCAGAGGAGATTTGTATCGATGAGAGAATTTAGAATTGCGCGCATAAGCGGTTTGCTGCTTGTTTGCGCCGTGGCAACGCAGGCGCGGACGCTTCAAAGGCCTGCAACGAATCCTGCCGGTTGCGAGACAGTGGAGTTTCGAGCCGCGCACCTGGACGGCACCACGGTGAAATTCAATATTATTCTATCGGGCGATTACATGACGAGCGACCGCCGGTTTCCGGTTCTTTATCTGCTGCACGGCTATACCGGCCACTACTCGGACTGGTGCGAAAAGACGCACATTGTTGATTACGCGAAGCCGTATGAAGAAATCATCGTGATGCCGGAAGGCGAAAACGGCTGGTACGTTAACAACTACACCAATTCTAAAATGCAGTGGGAGAATTACATTATTGAGGATTTGATTCCTTACGTGGATGCTCATTACCGGACTATTGCTTCGCGTGGAGGGCGCGCTATCGCCGGTTTGTCGATGGGCGGATACGGAGCGATGTTTTTGGGGCTGAAGCATCACGAAATGTTTGCGGCCGTGGCGAGCCTCAGCGGCGTTGTTGGAAGCGCTGATATGAAGCGTTGGGACAAGCCGCTGACGAAGAACAAGCAAACGATAAAAGAAAATCCCGGTGTGCAGCGGGCGATTTTAGATGATTTTGGGCCGGCAAAAAATCCCGTGCGCAAGGACGAAGATCCGTTTCTGCTGATTCGCAAGCTCGCGCCGCGGAATTGTCCGCAGCTTTATCTCGCGATTGGATGGGGCGACAGCCTACTCGGCGAAAACCGCGAATTCGTAGCGCTGCTCGCGCAGCTTAAAATGCCATATCGATACGCTGAAGTGCCCGGCAAGCACGAATGGCACGTGTGGGACGAACAAGTTCAACGAGTGCTTGCTCTGCAAGCGCCTGTGATTGGCGCGCAAACTCCGCAAGATTAATTTTCGACAGAACTCCACGCCGCTAATGACCGCAAACGGATGCGGGCGCATTCAGGTCCGCGGCC
>DATGJE010000173.1:0-2538 GCA_035295305.1 Candidatus Acidiferrales bacterium
AGCGCGGCTTTCGCCGAAACTGTGGGCTGCGCTTCCCACTTTGCTCGCGCAGGTGCCGAGTCCCGATGACGCGCTGAATTTTCTGGAACGCTACTTGCGCGAGGCACCCGCGAGTGTGACGCGGCACCTGGAAGCACATCCCGCAGCACTGCATTACTTGCTTTCACTTTTCAGCTACAGCCGGTTTCTTTCGGAATCGCTGGTACAGCAGCCGGAATTAATCTTGTGGCTGGACCGGCGCGGCGCGAACGAAGGACTCGAGCGGCGAAAATCGCGCGACGATCTTCTGGAAGATTGCTACCGCTTCTCAACGATGGCGTACGACCTCCCGCCTGCGCTTTTTCTCGCGCGTTTCAAGCGGCGCGAATATCTGCGCATCACACTACGTGACGTTTTGAATCTGGCCACGCTGGCGGATACGGTTCTCGAGCTGTCCGATTTGGCGGATGTGCTGATCGAACGCGCGCTGCGGCTCTGTGCGCAACGGCTGGAAAACGCGTACGGCCTGCCGCAGTGGAGCGATCCGACCGGGCATTTGCAGCCCGCGCGGCTCACTGTTTTGTCACTCGGAAAACTTGGCGGGCAGGAATTAAATTACAGTTCCGACATCGATTTGATATTTCTCTACGACCATGACGGCGAAACAGCAGGAGGTGCAGCAGGAACGATTTCGAATCTCGAATATTTTGTGCGGCTGACGCAAGCGGTCCTGAAATTACTAACGGACGCGACACCGGAAGGCGCGGTGTTTCGCATTGATTTGCGGCTGCGTCCCGAAGGGCAGCAGGGCGACATCACGACGAACGTTAGCGCGGCGCTCGATTACTACCGCAAACGCGCGCGCGAATGGGAATTGCAGATGTTGATCAAAGCGCGCGTTTCCGCCGGAGAAGCTGCAACGGGTGAAAAGTTTCTGCGCGAAGTTCATCCATTGATTTACCGGCCGGAATTTCATTTTGCCGCTGTGGAAGCAGTCGTGAATGCGCGGGAAGAGATTTCGAGATCGCTGCGGCGCGGCAATTCTCCGACGGAAGATTACGCGGCAGAATGGAACGTGAAACTTTCGCCGGGCGGGATTCGCGACATCGAATTCTTGACGCAATGCCTGCAGCGCATTCATGGCGGACGCGATCCGTGGCTGACCGGGCGACGTTCAGGGTCGACTCTGGTTGCGCTGCAACATTTGCATGACAAGGGGTATTTGACGCAGCGCGATTTTTTCCGACTTAGCTCAGCGTATCAATTTCTGCGCAAGGTAGAGCACCGGCTGCAACTGCGCGACGGCCTGCAGGAGCACGCGCTGCCGCGCAAGCCCGGCCAGCTTGACCGCATCGCGCGACGTTGCGGGATTGACGCAACGAGCGGCAAATCACCGGGTGAGGAGTTGTGGCGGCAAACGCGCGCGCATTTCGAGGAAGTTCGCACGATTTATGAACGCGTGCTGCCGTCGGACAAGCCTAACGCCGTGGATTGGCCGGCGAATTCCGACCACGCTCTGGGAACTTTTTTTGGAAGCGGCGACACTTTGATGGCACATCTCAGAGCAGACTATCCGGCGCTCGCGGAACGGCTGCTCCATTATCGTCGCAAGGGAAATGCGTTAGCGCGGCGCGGTGTAGAGAAGTTTCTCGACGCAGCGCTGTTTGCTCCGGCGCTGCTTCGCAAACTCGATGAGCATTTTGATTGGGTTGATCTGGCCGCGCAGCTTTTTTCGCTCAGCGATTTTGCAGCGGAAATCTTGATTCGCGATCCGCACGCGATTTGTCACATCACAGAAGGCGAAAATGCCGCTGCGCCGCGGCTTCCCTTCCAATCGACAATCGCTTCGCTGCGAATCAAGCATCGCGAAGCCGTGCTTCGAGCAGTGGCACGTTCGCTGCTGGGCGACTCGAAGCCCGTCGATACTTTTGCGGCGCTCACGAGCGCAGCAGAGGAGGCGCTTCGCGGCGCGTTGGTTCTGGCGATGCGGGATGAATCGTCCGGTCGCGAAAATGCCGCAGCTGGAGCTGTTTCGGGTGGCGAAGCTTCGTTCTCGGCCGCACCATTTGTTGTGATTGCGCTGGGACGGCTAGGCACAACTGAATTCGATATTGGCTCGGACGCGGACATCGTGTTCTTTACGGACGCGGCTACCGATGAAAATGAAGTTCGCGAATGGCGTCGCGTCGCGGAACGTTTTTTGCATATTGCGGGGAGTTATACGAGCGATGGGCTGCTGCTACCTCTCGATACGCGATTGCGGCCGCGAGGCGGCGAGGGCGAGATCGTGCAGTCCGCGTCGTACTTGCTCGATTATTTTTCGCGTGACGCCGAAGGCTGGGAAGCGGCGACGTATTTGAAGGCGCGTCCGGTGGCGGGGAATATTGCGCTCGGGGAAAAGATTGTGGCAGGCCTGCACCAGATTTTGCGGCAACGATTTTCTTCCACGCACGGCGGCGATTCTCGCGAACTTGCACGGCAGCTGATTCATACGCGTGCGAAGCTCGAACAGGAGCGTCACGAGGGCGCTGGTGGATTCAAGTCGTGCGCGGGCGGATT
>DATGJE010000174.1:0-17599 GCA_035295305.1 Candidatus Acidiferrales bacterium
GCGGGCAAGACCTGGCAGAAAGTCCTATATAAGGATGACAAGACGGGCGCCGTGGATCTGGTTTTCGACCCCACGAATTCGCACATTCTGTATGCGGCGATGTATCAGGAAATTCGCACGCCGTGGGGATTCACCAGCGGCGGCCCAGGCAGCGGAATTTATAAATCCGAGGATGGCGGCACAACCTGGAAGCCACTTACAGAACATGGATTGCCGGACGGGATTTATGGGCGCATCGGACTGGCCGTGGGCGCGGACTCGGACCGCGTCTATGCGCTGATCGAAGCCAAGAAGGGCGGACTTTATCGCTCGGATGATGCGGGAAAAACTTGGGAGTTCGTGAACGGCGACCAGCGATTCTTGCAGCGCGCGTGGTATTACATGCACATCTTTGCCGACCCGAAGGCAACGGACACGCTTTACATTTTGAATACTGGGACGTATCGCTCGACCGACGGCGGCGCGCACTTCACGCCAATTGCCGCTCCGCACGGAGATGATCATGCCTTCTGGATCGACCCGCAGAATCCGAAGCGCTTGATGGAAGGGAACGATGGGGGCGCAACGATTTCGGTGGACGGCGGGAAGACTTGGACAGACGAAGACAATCAGCCGACGGCGCAGTTTTATCACGTTAGCGTCGACAATCGTTTTTTGTATTACGTTTACGGCGCGCAGCAGGATAACTCGACCGTGGCGATTGCCAGCCGCACGGACCATGGTTTGATCACCGACAAAGATTGGTACGACGTGGCTGGAGGCGAGAGCGGCTACATTGTTGCAGACCCGAAAGACCCTGACATCGTGTACGCGGGCGGGAATTGGGGAATCATCACGCGGCTCGACCGCCACACGGGTCAAGTGCAGGATGTGACTGTGTGGCCCGTGAACCCGAGCGGGTGGAGCGCAGGCGAATTGCCGCACCGCTTTCAGTGGACGGCTCCGATTGCAATTTCGCCGTTCGACTCGAACACCGTTTATATCGGCGGAGAAAAGCTATTCAAAACGACCGATGGCGGGATGAATTGGACAGCGATCAGTCCAGACCTGACGCGCAACGACAAGAGCAAGCAGGTGCCTTCGGGTGGACCTCTCACCATCGACGAGACGAGCGTGGAATATTACGACACCATTTTCTCGGTTGTGGAATCGCCGCTCGAGCGCGGCCTGATTTGGGTTGGCAGCGACGACGGACTGGTTCACGTCACGCGCGATGGCGGAAAGACGTGGAGTGATGTAACTCCGAAGGGAATGCCGGAGTGGGAGCGCATTGGCTTGATCGCTGCTTCGCCGTTCGCGGCCGGAACGGCCTATGTGGCGGCAGACCGCCACCGTCTCGATGATTTCCATCCGTACGTTTATAAAACGACCGATTACGGAAAGACGTGGACGCAAATCACAAATGGGCTGCCGCAATCGGGGAGTTACGTTCACGCAGTGACTGCCGATCCCGTGCGGAAAGGCTTGCTCTATTGTGGGACGGAGACGGGGATTTTCGTTTCCTTCGACGACGGTGCGAATTGGCAGCCTATGGAGTTGAATATGCCGGTCGTCCCGGTAACGGACATGGTGGTGAAAGACGACGACCTGGTGATTGCGACCAAAGGCCGTTCGTTTTGGATACTCGATGACCTGTCTCCACTGCGCCAGTGGAATGCCAGCATAGCCAACGATGCCGCGCATCTCTTCCGGCCGGGCGTTGCATGGCGGACGCGGCTCGGTTCCGCCAACCCGCGCGCTTTTGCGTTGTACGGGCAGAACGCGCCGGATGGCGCGGTCATCAACTATTATTTGAAGACCAAGCCTGCGGATAAAGACAAAATCACTCTGGAGATTCTCGACTCCAGCGGCAAAGTCGTCCGCAAATACACCAACGAATCCAAGAAGAAAGACGAGCAGCCCTCCGAAGCCGGCGACGAATTCAATCCGGCCGAAGCGATTCCCGATAAGGCGGGGATGAACCGCTTCGTTTGGGATTTGCGCTATGAAACGCCCACGCTGATTCCGGGGCAGGTGTGGGACAGCGCGGATACGCCGAAGGGCACCCTCGCGTTGCCGGGAGCTTATCAAGTGCGGCTGACGGCAGAAGGGAAAACATTCACCGAGCCGCTTACGGTGAAGCTCGATCCGCGCGTGAAAAATTCGCCGGAAGATTTGCGCAAAGAGTTCGATCTGTCGCTCAAGATTCGCGACGAGATTTCGCTCGCGGATGAAACCGTAAACGAAATGAACTCCGTGAAAACGCAAATCGCCGCACTTCGCAAGCGGCTTGGCTCAAACGCGCAAGATAAACCGATCCTCGAAAGCGCCGACGCCATCGAGAAAGAGATGAAGCCCATTGACGACCAGTTGTGGCAAGGGCAGATGAAAGCCAGCGAGGAGGATTTGAACTATCCCGATGAGATTAACGATCAGTTGAAAGGTATCGCCGAGTTCATGGAAGGCTCGGATAACGCACCGACGGCCGCGGATGACGCGGCGTACGCGGATTTGAGTGGGAAAGCCGACAAATTGATCGCGCAGTGGAAAGAAATCAAGGAGAAGGACCTGGCTGCGCTGAACGAACAGATTCGGCGCGCTAATATTCCAGCGATCGCGGCGACACCGCCGCCGGATTCGTCGAAGTAGGGTTTAATTGAATCCGCGAGGCTTGCGCGGGAACTACAGAACCTCAGGGCGGTGGTGACGCGTGCGCGGGCGACTCAGTTGAGTTGAATAGGGTGACCCGCCGGATGAGATGGCCGGAGGCGCAGCTTGTGCGCCGCTTTGTGGGCGAGGAGTCATCGGCGCGGAATAGGTGTTGCTCGCTGGCAGTTGCAGATAGAGTTTGTGCAGTTCGGCTGGCGTCATTGCGCCTTGCCGGAGCCGCACGGCTGTGACCGAACCGTCCGGCCCGGGTTTTGTAATCCCCCATACTGTATCTCCCGCCTTCATCGCTTTTACGTCAAGCTTTTGCCCTTTTTCCCCTAAGTAAGTGGTTTGTGGGCCAATCGTCGCCACGACGGTCAACTGCGTCGGGCGCATGAGCACCACCTGGTGTTTCTGCAAGTCCACCGACGAGACGATGAAAAATTCCTCGCCCTGGGCATTCTTGGGATGCGCCTGCGCCCAGGCGGGTGTGGAAATAGCAAGCGCCAGCAAAATGGCAATCGCAACAGGAAGAAACTTAGAAACTCTATTCATATCGAAGGGCCTCAATAGGATCTAGGTGTGCGGCGCGGCGCGCCGGGTAATAGCCAAAGAAAATTCCTACCGCTGCAGAAAACAGCACGGCGATGACGATGGAAGACGGGGAGACGAGCGTGGGCCAATGAAGAGCCCGCGCGATAATCAGCGAACCGCTAACTCCCAGAACAATGCCGACGCTGCCGCCCATAAGGCTAAGGACGATAGCCTCGCTCAAGAATTGTCCCTGAACGTCGGATTCGGTGGCGCCGACGGCCATGCGCACGCCGATTTCGCGTGTGCGTTCGGTCACGCTCACCAGCATGATGTTCATGATGCCGATGCCACCCACAAGCAAAGAAACAGACGCGATGCTGGCCAGCAGAATCGTCATCACCTCGCCCGACTGCGCCTGCGCCTGGGCAAAATCCGTGGGGCTGCGAATGATGAAGTCGTTTTCTTCGTTGGGTCGCAAATGATGGCGCTGGCGGAGAAGCGCGGTGATCTGGTTTTCAGCCGGTTGTATGTCGTCCATCGAATCGGCGGACAGCATCATGAAGTGGATCCAGGTGATGCCAGAAAGCTTTTTCTGCACCGTGCTGTAGGGCATTAAGATCGTGTCGTCCTCGTCGCCGCCAAAGGGTGAACTGCCCTTGGTCGCTAGAACGCCAACGACCTGAAAAGGCAAATTGGAGATGCGAACTGTCTTGCCGACGGGGTCGTCACTCGGGGCAAAGAGATTTTTTACGACGGTCTGTCCCAGGACGCACACGTTCGATGCCACGTCGACGTCGCGCTGATTGAACACGCTGCCCGCTGCCAGCGCCCAATGACGAATCTTCAGATAATCGGCCGACACGCCGCTCGCGTGTGTGTACCAGTTGTTGCCCCCGTAAACGATCTGTGCGCCGTAGCCGACACTGGGGGATACCCACTTGATGAAAGGAACCTCCGCGAGAATGGCAGCGCCATCCGCCTCGGTCAGAGTTTTCGTGGCCTGGCTGCCCATGTGAACGCCGCCCTTGTTAACGCTGCCCGCCGAAATGAAAATAATATTGTCGCCCAAGCTCTTGATTTGCTCTTGCACCTGGTTAGACGCTCCCTGCCCTATGGCCACGGTGCAGATTACGGCGCCCACGCCGATAATAATGCCGAGCATCGTAAGCACTGTGCGCATCTTGTTGCGCGCCAGCGCTCGCATCGATACTCGCAGGATTTCGCGAACGTCCAAGTGTTTTACCTTCCCCGGCCTGGGCCGCCGAACGGAGACCGCGTCCCGCTGGGTGCGCCCGAGTTTTGTTCGCCGGTAATGACCTGATCACCCTGCTGAAGATTGCCGCCAAGAACGGCGGTGCTCGTGTAATCCGTCAGTCCCGTCTGGATTGCCACGGGGACCGGCTGCTTATTTGCATCGAGCTTCCACACCAACTGCCACCCTCCTACGTGTGACACGGTCGCTTGCCGTGGGATGTTGTACTGCTTATAGAGGTCTTGCAGTTGCTTCGGCGGTAGCTGCGGCGTGAACGTCAGTGCAATGTTCGGCACGAGCAGAACGTTGCTCGCATGACCTGTCGGGATCGTGATGTATGCCGTTTCGCCTGGCAACAGCTTGCCCTCGGGATTCTCGAAGTCAATGATCGTGTTGTATGTCACGACGTTCTGAACCGTGAAGGCGTTCAAACGAACCGCGCTAACCCGTCCATGAAATGATTCCGCGGGATATGCGTCAACTTGGAAGGTGGCGGCCTGCCCCACGTGAATCTGGCCTGTGTCAGATTCGTCCGTGGCCGCATAGACTTGCATGCGCGTCAGGTCCTGCGCAATCGTGAAAACGTTCGGGGCTTGCAAGGAAGCCGCAACCGATTGCCCGACCGTGACGTTCCTGGCGACGACCGTGCCGTCCACAGGGGAAACGATAGTCGTATATACCAAATTGGTTTCGGCCATTTTCAGATTGCCCTGCGCGGACTCGACCTGTGCCCGGGCCTGCGCAAGCTGGGCCTTCGTCTGATTAACTTGGGCCTCCGCCTGCGTTACGGACGCGTTCGCCGCAACGAAATTTGATTGCGTCTGGTCATTCTGGTCGTGCGAAATGACGCCCTGTTGCGTAAGGTCCGCAATTCGTTTGGCGTTCACTTGCGCGTATTCTGCGTTCGCTTTGAGCTTGGCCACATTGGCCTGGTCGGCAATGATGCTGGCTTCGATGTTTTGAACATTGGCGACGGCATTGGCAAGGTTGCCGCGCGCCGTTGTGACCTGCGCGTCGTAGATGGTTGGATCGAGCTGCGCCAATACATCCCCGGCATGAACCTGGGTGTTGAAGTCCGCGAAAATATATTGCACGGTTCCAGATACGAATGAGCCTACAGGAACAGTGGTCAGCGGGTTAATGGTTCCCGTGGATTGCACGACTGCGGTTATGCTGCCCCGTTTCACCGGCATGGTGATGTAGCGAACCGCCGGAGTCCGCGCTTTCACCACGTATACAATTACGAGCGCCGCTATGATGGCGATTCCAATGAGCCACGAAAGCCCTCTGTGCTTTTGGTAGGATTCTCGGACGGACATGTTTGGGTTCTTGACCTCGATTTTTTAGCGTCGTCGGGCGGGTTCATCCATCTTCGCTCTCACCGCTCCACTATAAGTGACGCGCCGGACGTGCTGTGGGTTTCACTGCGGACCGCTTCAACTTCGCCGCGGGCGGGTCTCCATGTTACATTGGGCGCCCGGATTTGACCACAGGGAGGAAGAAGCATTGGCTTATCGGGACTTGAGAGCGTTTCTTGCGCGGCTGGAACGCGAAGGCGAGTTGAAACGCGTCACCGTGGAAGTGGACCCGGTGCTGGAAATCACGGAGATTACGAATCGCGTGACGAAAGCCGGCGGTCCGGCATTGCTCTTCGAGCGTCCTAACGGCTCGAGTGTGCCCGTTGTCATCAACCTTCTGGGAAGCGAACGGCGCGTGAATCTCGCACTCGAAGTGGAGGATATTGATCAAGTCGCGAACCGCGTCCGTTCATTCCTCGACATGCAAACGCCGCAAGGTTTCCTCGACAAAGTAAAAATGCTGCCGAAGTTAGCTGAGTTGGGCTCCTTCTTTCCAAAGACGGTCAAGTCTGGCGCGTGCAAGGAAGTAATCCTCAAGGAAGGTTTCTCTCTATCATCGTTTCCGATCCTCAAATGCTGGCCGCAAGACGGCGGACGCTATATCACCTGGCCGATGGTCATCACGAAAAATCCGGAGACAGGCAAGCGGAACGTCGGTTGTTACCGCATGCAGGTGTTCGACGAGCGGACCACGGGGATGCATTGGCAGACTCAGAAACACGGCGCGGAACATTTCCGCAGTGCGCGCAGCCGCCACGGGACAGGAAAACTGGAAGTCGCGGTGGCCATTGGTGCTGATCCGGCAACCGCTCTCGCGGGAATTTTGCCTGTGCCGCCGGACCTGGACGAATTTATGTTCTCAGGTTTCCTGCGGCGCGACGCAGTCGAGCTGGTTCCGTGCGAAACGGTCGACTTGGAAGTGCCCGCGAATGCCGAGATTGTCTTGGAAGGCTATGTGGAACTCTCCGAGATGCGTACCGAGGGCCCCTTCGGCGACCATACGGGCTTTTATTCCCTCGAAGGCGAATATCCTGTGTTTCATATCACTTGCATCACCCACAGGAAGGACCCGCTCTACCTGACCACCATAGTCGGCCCGCCTCCGCAGGAGGATTTTTTCATGGGCCACGCCATCGAGCGCATTTTCCTGCCAGTGATGAAGATGCAGTATCCGGAGATCGTAGACGTGGCCATGCCCGCGGAAGGTATCTTTCAGAACTTAATGATCGTGGCGATACGAAAATCATACCCCGGCCATGCGCGAAAAATCATGAACGCAATCTGGTCGCTCGGACAGGCCATGTTCACGAAGGTGATTGTTGTTGTCGATCACGATGTTGCTATTCAGAATCCGCGGGAAGTGGTGTGGAAAACGCTATGCGCCATCGATCCGCAACGCGATATCGAATTCGTCCTGGGTCCTGTGGATACGCTGGAGCACGCATCTCGCCTGCAGGATTTCGGCTCGAAGATGGGCATTGATGCCACACGCAAATGGCAATCGGAAGGATTCGCGCGTCCTTGGCCTGATGAAATTCGCATGGATGCCGCGACGAAATCGCGAGTAGACGCATTGTGGCAATCTTTGGGAATTGACGTTTCGCGTCCGCGGCAGTAACAAATCCTGTCCAGTCGAACAGGGTTCACCTTTCGCACGCTCTGCCGGAATGATGGTGGACTTCCCGCTCGTCCTATTTTTTAATCTCAAAGTGCTCACGATTACCAACTGCACACCAGACGAAGGCGGTTGCTTGACACTTGAATCACTGGGATGACATAAGGGTACAGCAGTACTGTAACGCGGTTTTTTCAACGAACCGCTAAGTTTCGACCGGGTGATCGAAGGTTGGCGGAACAGCTTTCAAAGACCAACTGATTTTTCGGGGCCGCGGGCATGCCGGCCGATTTTGTGCGTGACGCAATCAGCGGACGAGGGGCGACACGATGTTCGGGATGGGGAAATCGAAATCTCTGATCGGTCTGGATATCGGGTCGAGCTCCGTCAAGGCGGTCGAACTTAGGAAGACCAAACAGGGCTACGAGCTTGTCAGCTTCGGCATTGAGCCCTTGGCCCAGGATACAGTCGTTGACGGCGCTATCATGGATGCACCGGCTGTCGCCGAGCGCATCAGCTCAATTTTCGATTCCCAGAAGATCAAAATCAAGGACGTGGCCACGTCAGTTTCGGGGCACTCGGTAATCGTCAAGCGCGTTCCCATGCCCGTGATGGGCGAGGATGAGCTCTTCGACAGGATTCAGGCGGAAGCCAGCCAGCACATTCCCTTCGATATTGCGGACGTGAACCTCAGCCACCAGCTTTTGGAAACCACGGACAGCCAGATGGACGTCCTGCTGGTCGCGGTGAAGAAGGACAAAATCCTGAACCATACCAACGTACTGGCTCAGGCCGGTAAGACTCCGGTGATTGTGGATATTGACGCATTCGCGCTGGAAAACTGCTTCGAAGTCAATTACGACCCTGACCCGGCGCAAGTGGTGGCCCTGCTTAATATCGGCGCCAGCGTCATGAACATCAACATCATTCGCGGCTGGACTCCATTGTTCACCCGCGACGTTTCCGTGGGCGGCAACCAGTACACGGACGCGCTACAGAAAGAGCTCGACCTCAATTACGAAGATGCGGAGCGGCTGAAAATGGGTGGAACGCTGCCGGGCGTTACCGACGAGCAGCGCTCTTCGATTTTGCGCTCGGTCTCCGACATCCTGATACTCGAAATTCAGAAAACCTTCGACTTCTTCCGCGCCACGGCCAGTGGCGAGAACATTCGCCGCATTGTTGTCGCCGGAGGAACGGCGCGCGTTCCCGGGTTGCTCGACTTGCTCCGGGAGGAGTTTGGAATGCCGGTGGAAGAGTTGTACCCGTTCCGGAAGATTGTTGTGAATCCTGGCCGGCACGACGAAGAGAAAATTCGCGAAATGGCGCCGCGACTCGCGATTGCGGTTGGGCTGGCGCTAAGGAGCTTTGATACCCCATGATTCGGATCAACCTCCTCGGCCAAGAACGGCCGAAAACAACCGGACCGTCGATTCCTCTTGAATCGTCTTTGCGCCTGGTGTTGCTCGCGGCGGCGGTGGTCTTGGCCTTGGTCGTACTTTTCGTGATGTACAACCAGAAGTCCAACGAACTCGAGGCCATTAATACGCACATTGCCAGCCTGCAGGCGGAGCGTACGCGGCTGCAACAAACCAAGGCAGAGGTGCAGCAGTTCGAGCAGCAAAAAGCGATCCTGCAGCAGCGCATTAACGTGATCGAGACTTTGCAGGCCAACCGTTCCGGCGGGCAGCAGTTGTTACAGATGGTCGCCAATACCGTGGGACGTTCTGATTCGTTGTGGCTTACATCGCTCGAACGCAAGGGCGACACCCTGAACATTACCGGGGAAGCCGCGTCGATCAACGCCATCGCTAACTTCATTACTCAAATGAAACGTTCAGGATATTTCGACAAGATCGAAATTCAGTCTGCCGTCGAGAACGATATCGTAAAAGGCGCGCAGACGTATGGATTCACGATGTCAGCACAAGTCGGCCAGTCCAAGCCCGCGGGCGGAATGACGCCCACCGCGCCGGCCCGGCCGGGAAAGAGCTAGGGAGGAGAAATGGCAACCTCGTTTCGCGAAATGTCGTGGCCCGTTCAGGCACTGGCGTTTCTATTCCTAGCCGTTGTCTTGGTTCTCGCAGGGCTCTACGTTCCCGGATCTCCAGTGCAAAGCAAACGTGTTGCTGTCGATGACGCCAATGCGCAGCTAAAGCCACTCGAAGCTGAGGTTCAGACTTTACGCGTATACCAGCAGCGGCGCGTGGAGCTTCAGGGTGAGATGGAAGCGCTGCAAAAGCAACTGGCCACGCTACAGGCAATTGTTCCGGAAAATAAAGAAGTCGACCAATTTATGACCATGTTGCAGGGAGCCGCGTCCGGCGCGGGCGTAATCATTCGCAAGCTCGAAACACAGCCGGTCGTTGCGAAGGAATACCACTACGAGATGCCGTTCAAGATTACCGCTGATGGCCCGTATTACTCGGTGTTGGACTTCTTCGCACGGCTGAGTCGGTTGTCTCGCATCATCAATGTCGGCGACGTGAAGCTGAATGAGATAAAGCCCGGTGCGAGTTCCAACCAATTTCGGATGACTCCGGGATCCACAGTCACCGGCGAGTTTACGATCGTAACATTTTTCTCAAAGCCGGCGGACGAAGTCGCGGCGAGCACCAGGGCTGCAGGTCCGGGCGGAAAGCCGTAACGAGATGGGGCGGAGAAATATGGAGCGCTTGAAAATATTCGCCAGAGCGGTTGCCCTTTTGGGATTACTGGTATGGTGTGTGTCCTTTTCCTGGGCTGGTCAGGGGCAGGGTCAGAAACCACCCACAAAGACGCCGCCTGCGAAGCCCGCGGTCAGCCACGAACGCGATCCTTTTGCTCCGCTGATCCAGACAGGCGAAACCGGAGGCCGCTTGAATTTACCGCCGGGAATCGCTGGCTTGCAGGTCTCCACCTTGCAGTTGGAAGGCATGGTGAAGACGCCGGAGGGCATGGTGGCAGTAGTTTCGAATCCACAAGACCGTGTTTATTTCCTTCACGATGGCGATCACCTGTATGACGGAGTGGTGGAAAAAATTGGTTTGGACGACATCGTATTTCGCCAGGAAAGCAAAGATGCATTCGGCAGGACAGTGGAACGCGAAGTGAGCAAACGACTCTACCCGATAGCAGGAGACGAGCAATGAGCAAGATTTGGCGGCCGTTAGGGCTTGCCTGCCTCACGGCAGCGAGCCTGCTAGTCCCGATTGGCGCACTCCGCGCGGATTCCGGAGCGTCGGTCAAGGTCACCTCTGCGGTTGGGCAGGGAGTAGTACGCCTCGAGGCGAAAGCCAGCGGTCCATTCGACTACGAAGTCCATCATCCGAGCACCAACCTCTATTACGTCGACCTTACGGGCGTTACGGTGGCGGCCACGGATGCCGCGCAGATTCTCCGGACAGATATCGTCCGCAGCTACCGATTGGAACAATATGAATCGGGATCCCAAACTATTTCCCGGCTCGAAATTCTGGTCGGCGAAGGCGCTACGCCAAAGGTCACCCGCCTGGGGCGCGATCAGCTGGAGATAGTGGTCTCGAAAAAAGGTTTCCTCTCCGCGAATGCTCGCACGTCAGATGCGCCGCGCATAGTGGATACAGCATTGCGTGCTTCCGCGCCTGTTAGCAGCTCCGGTGCTCTTGCCGCAATTCGCCAAATTTCGGTCGTTAAGGACGGTGATGTGCCGGAAGTGCTGGTGCTTGGCACCGGTTCTTTCAACTATCACGAGCTACGGCTGAGCAAGCCCGATCGTCTGGTGCTCGACTTCAATAGCGCGCACATGTCCGCGGCGAAGAAAATCTCCAGCAACGTCGCGCCAATTCGCGAAGTTCGCGCCGGTCAATTTTCGCCTCAAGTCGCGCGCGTGGTTATCGATCTGTCAGCAGCTTCGCCTTATCAGGTAAAGCATGTGGACGGCGGAATCGCAGTCGAGTTTGCCGCCGCTTCGGCTTCGAATTCTGCTCCTTCATCGGATGCGCCGCAATCAGCGCCAGCTCATACGGATGCTGCTGAGACGGATTCAAGTTCTGCCCAGCCCGCCCAGCCCTCTGATGAAACGCAGACCGAAAAACAAAGCGCCGCGCCATCGTTTCCAAAGACAACTGCTCCGATGAGTGCTTCGCCATCGCAGGATGTTGCAAAACCTGCTGGTTTTGACGCCCCTCTCGCGCAGGCGCCGCAGCAATCCACTGTGCCAGCGACGACACCTGCGGCAACTCCCGCGGTAGCGCAACCTCCGGCAGCAACACCTGCTCCAGTGCCCGCGCAGCAGAGCGCAGTTCCGGATCCATCTACGGCGCAGGACATTCCAGCCCAGACATCGACCGCAGGCGTTTCTGCCCCGGTCAACCCTGCCTCAGTTATCTCGCAAGATGCTCAAACGCCGAGCGGGGCCAAATATACCGGCGCGCCCATTTCCGTAAATTTGAAGAACGTCGATTTGCAGGATTTTTTTCGCTTGATTCATGAAATCAGCGGATTGAACGTGGTAGTCGACCCGGGCGTCAAGGGGACCCTCACGCTGGTTCTCGACAACGTGCCGTGGGACCAGGCTCTCGACATCGTGTTGAAGAACAACGATCTCGATAAGCAACTGGATGGCAACGTGCTTCGCATCGCCTCGAAAGCAACGGTGAAGAGGGAAGCAGACGAGGCCAAGGATCTGGCCAAGTCCCAAATCGAGGCCGCAGACTTGGTCACCACCACCCGCGTGCTCAGCTATGCGAAAGCTTCGGAGATTTCGGACACCGTGAAGAAGTTCCTTTCTCCGCGCGGCGACGTACTGGCCGATCCCAGAACGAACACGCTGATTATTAGCGACGTCCCCACAGTCATTCCCGTCATAGACAACTTGATCCGAGAGCTCGACAAGCGTTCGCAGCAAGTCGAAATCGAAGCGAGGGTCGTTGCCGCCAATCGCACGTTTGCACGCGAACTTGGCTCGCAGTTTGCCTTCAGCGGCTCGGCTACGGGAGGGCGCAACCTGTTCGGAGGTGTGGGCGCCGTTGGCACCAGCCCAATCACCCGCTTTGTTCCTCCGCTGCCCGTTCCTCCGGTCATCAGCGGAACCACTCCTCCAGCGGGCGGCACCAGCTCGACTGGCGTGTCGATGCCGCTGGTGACAAACTTGGCCACAGCTGTACCGACCAGCGGCGTGTCGTATGCCTTCTCCTCGGCGAATTTCGCCCTGGACTACATCATCTCGGCAGCGGAATCGAAGGGCGTTGGAAAGTTGCTTTCGAAGCCCACCGAGATCACTCAGAATAACGAGCAGGTCACCATCAAACAGGGAACTAAGATTCCCATTCAGACCGTCATCAACAACACAATTTCCGTGCAGTTCGTGGACGCCGTCCTGGAGCTTCAAGTGACTCCGCAGATCACCAAGGAAGGCACAATCTTCATGACCATCCACGTTGAAAACACGCAAATTGACCCGGCGATCCCGAGAATTCAGGGAATTCCGGCCCTCGACACGCAATCGGAAGACACCAAGGTGTTGGTGGATGACGGTCAAACGATCCGGATCGGCGGCATTATCGTGTCGAACCAGCAAACGACGATTAACGAAGTTCCGTTCGTCGGCAGCATCCCGATCGTCGGACAACTTTTCCGGCATACGTCAATCAGCACAAACTCTCAGGAGTTGCTCTTCTTCATCACTCCCCGTATTCTTCCCATGTAAGCCGGGAAGCGGAGGGGAAAATCGCAGCAACCAAGGTATCTGAAAAGGCGGGGCGGGCAAGACAGCCGTCCCGCCTTTCGCTTTTGCAGCAGGCGATGCTCGCTGACCGTCTGGATGCGTTCGTCGTCACCCACCTCCCCAACATCTTCTACCTGACCGGATTTTCGGGAAGCTCCGGCATGGTCTTGGTCACGCGCAATGACGCGAGTCTCTTCACGGACCCGCGCTATACCATCCAAGCCAAGCAGGAAGTTGCCGCCGCCCAAATTCGAATTGTTCGCGGCTCACTATTAAAATCAGTAGGCGAACAGCTTGAACAGTTCCGAGGCCGCCGCGTTGGATTCGAAGCGGCGCACCTGACTGTTTTGCAAAGGGCCGCGCTTGGCAAGTCCACGGGCGCGCGCATTCGTTGGATTCCATGGGATGGCAAGGTCGAAGGTCTGCGAGTAATCAAAGACGAGTCCGAACTGGTCACCATGCGCGAAGCGGCGCGAATTGCCTGCTCGTCGTGGGAAGAGACTCTGCCGCTGGTGAAGCCCGGAGTTTCCGAAATTGATTTAGCCGCCGAAATTGAATTCCGTATGCGGCGAAAAGGCGCGGACGGAGCCGCCTTCGATACCATCATCGCCTCGGGCGAACGTGGGGCGTGGCCGCATGCTCGTGCCAGCCGGAAGCTCGTGAAGAAAAACGAGTTGGTCGTGTTTGACCTCGGTGCTATACTGCGCGGCTATTCGAGCGATTTGACGCGCACGGTCTGCGTGGGGCGCGCGTCTTCGGAGATGCGTCGCTGGTACGGAGCAGTACTCGAGGCGCAGCAGGCGGCACGGCAGGCGTTGCGCCCGGGCGTCACAGCGGAAGAGGTGGACGCCGCGGCGCGTGGCGTCCTCAAGCAAGCTGGCTTGGAGCGACGTTTCATACATAGCACAGGGCACGGCCTGGGCCTCGAGGTGCATGAGAGCCCTCGGTTAGGCCGGGGAGACCAATCAGTCCTGCGCGCCGGCACCGTGGTAACGCTCGAACCCGGGGTATACGTCGAAGGCACCGGCGGCATCCGCATCGAAGATGACGCCCTCGTGACGAGCTCCGGCGCAGAATTCCTCACCGAGGCAAAGAGGGAGCTAATTGAAATCGGATAAGGGCAAAGCAAAAAAGGGCGGCGCAGGCCATTCGCGCGGTTCAGCGCCGGACCTGCGCGACGTCTCTAAAATCCTCGAATTCATGGAACAGCACAGTCTCGACGAATTCGAGTATGAAAATGGCAATGTCCGCATCCGTCTCCGCAAAGCCCAATCGCTTGCCGGAGCTCCGTTTCGCGCCATGCACTCCGCACCTGAAATCGTCGTTGCCCATCCGGCAACGGTTTCCACGGCCGCGCCAGCCTCGTCCGGTTCGACGCCCGAACCTATTGACGAGAATCTTCATGTCATCAAGTCGCCCATCGTGGGCACCTTCTATTCCTCGCCGACTCCGGGGGCCGACCCGTTTGTGCGCCCGGGCGATCATGTGGACGCCGGGCGCGTGCTCTGCATCATCGAAGCCATGAAGCTCATGAACGAAATCGAGACGGATGTGGCGGGCGAAGTGATGCGTGTGTTTGTCGAGAATGGCCAGCCGGTGGAATACGGCGAGCCGCTCTTCGCCATTCATCCCAGCCGGAAACAGTAGCCCCGGCGCTGGCGCCTGTCCTCAGGAGAAGATGTTTCGTAAAATCTTGATTGCAAATCGCGGCGAAATCGCACTGCGCGTTTTGTGCGCGTGCCAGGAATTGGGAATTCCGACCGTTGCCGTGTATTCAGAGGCTGATCGCAATTCGTTGCACGTGCGTTTTGCCGATGAAGCGGTGTGCATCGGCCCTGCCCGCTCCTCGGAGAGCTACCTCAACATTCCCCACGTCATCAGCGCCGCGGAAATCACCAACGTCGACGCGATTCATCCCGGCTACGGTTTCCTCTCGGAGAACGCCAATTTCGCCGAAGTCTGCGAGGCTTCACACATCACGTTTATAGGGCCTTCGCCGGAAGTAATTCGCATGATGGGCGAAAAGGACCGGGCGCGCCGCGAAATGTCCGCTGCGGGCCTGCCCATCATTCCCGGCAGCCCCGGCGTCGTTCCCGATCAGGACACGGCGCTGAAACTCGCGGGCGAGATCGGCTATCCCGTGCTCATCAAGGCCGCGGAAGGCGGCGGCGGCCGCGGCATGCGCGTGGTTCACAAGAAAGAAGATCTGATCTCCGCATTTCAGACCGCCCGCAATGAGTCGCAGCAGGCTTTCGGCAGCGCGAATGTGTATCTCGAGAAACTGATTGAGCGTCCGCGGCACATCGAGTTTCAAGTAATCGGCGACACTCACGGCAAAGTAATGCACCTGCGCGAGCGCGAATGTTCGATTCAGCGCCGGCACCAGAAAATCATTGAAGAGTCGCCCTCGCCCGCCCTCGACGCGAAGATGCGTGATGAAATGGGCGCGCGCGTCGCCAAGGCGCTCGCGAAAATCGGCTATTCCAGCGCCGGTACGGTCGAATTCCTGCGTGATGAAGCATCAGGCAAGCTTTATTTCATCGAAGTGAACGCGCGCATCCAAGTGGAGCATCCGGTGACGGAGATGATTTCCGGCGTGGATCTCGTGAAAGCGCAAATTCGTCTCGCGGCCGGCGAAAAACTCGATGACGTGGTTGGCAAGCCGTGCTTTCACGGTCACGCAATCGAATGTCGCATCAACGCCGAAGATCCGGACACATTCGCGCCTTCCGCCGGCCGGATCACCGCATTTCGCGTGCCGGGCGGTCCGGGCATTCGCGTCGACACGGCGCTGTATTCGGAAGCAGTCGTTCCTCCCTATTACGATTCTCTCGTCGCCAAGATCATCGCTTTCGGCGACAATCGCGCGGAAGCCATTGCGCGCATGTCTCGGGCTCTCGATCAATTCGTCATTGAGGGCATCAAGACTTCTATTCCGTTGCACAAGAAAATTCTTGAAGATCCCGATTTCATTGCCGGCAAGCTCGACACGCATTTTCTCGACCGCTACGAAGCCGTCACGGCCAGATAGGACAAGCGATTTTGTTTCCGCCTCTCTACGCGGTGCTGGACGAAGATTTGTTGAACATGCCGGCGCAGAAGTGCGCGCAGGAATTGATTTCCGCGGGCGTCAAGCTGATTCAATATCGGGCCAAGCGTTCCTCTTCGCGCGAATACTTTGTAGCGTGCTCCAAACTGGCGGAGACCCTCGCAACACGCAACGCCCGCTTTATTGTGAATGACCGTCCTGACATCGCCGCAATGGTTGGCGCGGGCGGCGTGCACGTAGGCCAGGAGGACTTGCCTCCGGAAGACGCGCGGCGCATTTGCGGCTCGGGCCGGTGGGTCGGCGTCTCCACGCACAATCTCGAGCAAGTGCGCGCGGCGGCAAAAACTTCCGCTGACTACATCGCCGTCGGGCCGATTTTCTCGACCTCGACAAAGGAGAGACCGGATGCCGTCGTCGGCACGTCTTTCATTCGCGAGGCGCGCAAACTTACGCAAAAACCCATCGTAGCTATTGGCGGAATCACGCGCGGCCGCGCCGCAGAAGTTTATGAAGCAGGCGCGGATTCGATTGCCGTGATTCGCGATTTGCTCGAAACGCGCGATCTCGCCGGGCGGGCCAGGGAATTCCTCGCGATTGCCAAACGTTTACAACACAATTCGCAGCGCAGTTCACGGACCGAGGTGAGCTGAATGGCCGAAAAAGCTCAACCAGTCGCGGCGTCGAGTGGAGCCCTCGGTCTTGTAAAGGGTCTGGGCCTGTTCGATTCGACCATGATCGTGGTCGGGTCGATGATCGGCTCGGGCATTTACATCGTCTCTGCCGACATTTCAAATCAAGTGCAAAGCCCTGGCCTGCTGATCATTGTTTGGGTCATGTCCGGCGTGATGACGCTGATCGGCGCGCTGAGTTATGGCGAGCTCGCGGCGGCAATGCCGCACGCCGGAGGACAATACGTTTATCTCCGCGAATCGTTTGGCGAACTGTGGGGATTCCTCTACGGCTGGACGATGCTGCTGGTTGTCCAGACGGCCACCATTGCGGCTGTGGCCATCGCGTTCGCAAAATTCACGGGAGTCTTCGCGCCATGGTTTTCCCCCACGGCATGGATACTGAAGTTCGGCACGTTCGGGCCATGGAGACTTCCGTTCGGGATACTTGGGCCATACGATCTCGGCCTCAACCGACAGAATTTGCTGGCGATCATTTCCATCGTATTGCTCACGTGGATTAACCTGCGCGGCCTACGTCTCGGCAAAATTGTCCAGAACGTTTTCACCAGCGTGAAGACAGTTTCCTTGGCGGCATTGGTTATCGTGGGATTCCTGTTCGCGCGCGCCGAAGCCGTCGCCGCGAATTTTCATAATTTCTGGTATAACGCAGGACTCTCCGTCCAGCATGCCTATCCACCAGGCGTAGGCACATGGGAGATTTCGACAGTCACCGTAGTCGGCGTCGCTATGGTCGGGTCGCTCTTCGCATCCGATGCGTGGTACGACATCACCTTCACTGCTTCAGA
>DATGJE010000175.1:0-2437 GCA_035295305.1 Candidatus Acidiferrales bacterium
TTCAATTCCGGCGGCGCCGACATGAGTCCCGTGTCCTCGGGAGGAGCGACGCCGACAGGTTTCGGCTGCTCCGCTTCCTTAACTTTGGCAAGCAGATTCAAAGCTTTTTGCGCCTCTTGGGTCGCGATGGCGCTGGAGGGATCAATCGCCTCTGCCTTCTGAAATTCGGCGAGGGCCATTTCCAATTGGCCCTTGTTCAGGTCCTTCTCGCCTTGCTCCACATGAAACTGCCCCGCCTCGAAGTGCGCCCGGATGCTCCGCAGCTTATATTCAGCGTTACCGGGATCACTTTTCAGCGCTCTTGCGTAGGAGACAACCGCCGTGTCGTAGTCGCCGGCAAGTTCGGCCTTCCGGCCAACTTTGTAATCCTGATTTCCTTTGGGGCAGCCCGCCACGAATGTCACGGCAACCGCCACAAAAGACACCATTAAGGCGCGACGCAAATCGGCCCTCCTCAGTTGGCAAGATTTTCTTGGTCAGTCTAACACCCACGGTAGGATGCAACAAGCAAACGCGGCGTTGTCGTTATCAAACATGCCAATGGCTATCAGTACCGACCGCAATCTTTACGCTCGTTGCCGCGCCTTGCTTTCCATTTGCAAACAACTGCTTTTTCGATGTGTTCAATTTTGGACATCCCTGTAGGGTACCCGACAGACAGAGCGCCGGACTTGCAGCATCCTGTCACGTAAATCCTCGTTATTTCTGTTTTAGGAGTCAGAAATGGCCAATGTAGATTGGGACGGCACGTTCGACATTTTTCGCCAGGACGATGCTGGCGCGATCTGGGTTCAGGCTGTGCACGGCCATGACGAAGCGATACAGTCGCTGTTGAAGTTAAGGGCCGAAAAGCCTGAGCAGGTTTTTCTTCTCTGGGATTCAAGAACCAGGCGATTCCTGGATTTGCCTGCCAGCTCCCGGACCCCACTGAACGAGTGATCGCTCGTTTAACGTTTCGCCATCATAAAACTTAATTGTTGGGCGCTGCGGTTACCCGCCCTTATAATTCAATTTCGTGGCAAGTGAGGTCGTTTCTCCATGCATCCTGAAATCCACCGCGCTACCCGCTTTCCCTTTGCGGCCAATGTTGAAGTGACCGACATTCGCTCGGAACGGCTTGTCACAGGGCGCACCAGTGACCTGAGCGTATTTGGCTGCTACGTTCGCACAACAAACCCATTCCCCGTGGGCACCAAGATCACGCTGCGGATTACGCATGACGGCGCGAGCTTCACCGCTTTCGGCAAAGTGGTCTATTTTCAGCCGAAGGCCGGAATGGGGCTTGCCTTTGCCAAGGTCGAGCCGAGTCACCAGGCAATTTTAGAAAAGTGGATTGCGAACCTTAGAACGAAATAATTCCGGGGCGCGCATTTCAAAAGTTGCTGTCTACCGTGAGGAAACCGCGCTACCATCGTGCGGATCTGCTGCTAGTTCACCGCGATAAAATCTTCACCCTGCACTGCCGCTTCGACTGCTCTTAGGAGTGCTTCGCCTGCTTTCGTTTTCGCGACGTATGCGCAAATGCCGATTTTCCTGGCCTCGTCAATGAAACGCTGGTCCACGCTGGACGACAAAATAACAATCGCAGACCCTGGCGACTTCGTCTTAATCCCGCGCGCCGCGTCGAAGCCGTTCAAGATGGGCATGGCCAGATCCAGAACGACCACGTCAGGCCTCAGCCGTTGCGCCTCTTCGATGGCCTCAGCGCCGTCCTGTGCCTCTCCGCAAACTTCTAATTGGGGATCTTGCTGCAAGGTAGACCGGACTATTTTGCGGACCAGGGGATGATCATCCGCTATCAGAACGCGAACGCGGTCATTGGCCCCCAGAAACATTGCTGATTGTAATAGCCAAAATCCCGTCAACTACATACGGTGAAACGAGTATTTCTCGCTTTTCATAGCCTTATGGTCGGACTGGATCTCCGCACTGATCTGATTCACAGGCACTTATGGAATTGGGTCAGAACAGGCCGAGTCGTCACCCAAGTAGAACACTCTCGCTTGTGACGTTCTGCAGGGGCGATTCGAGCTGACCTGCTTCCCGCTCTGTGCAGAACCTCGCGATGGCCACGCCACTGCGCGGCACGGCTTGCGTATCCCGCGCTGCGGCGGATATCATAAGCACGGTGAAGCCTTCGACGAAGTCCTCGGCTAAGAAAGACGCTCCTGCGGTCAAAATTGTCGCTCAGAATCGCTCCGCCTCTTACAATTACGAACTCCTCGACAAATACGAAGCGGGCATGGTCTTGGTCGGCACGGAAGTCAAAACATTGCGTGAAGGAAAGGGAAGCCTTCGCGACGCCTACGCCGAAGCTCGCGGCGGGGAACTGTGGCTTATGAATTGCCACATCCCCGAATATCAGCCCGGCGGCCCGTGGAATCATGGTCCTCTGCGCGCGCGCAAGCTGTTACTCAATCGCCGCGAAATCGACAAG
>DATGJE010000176.1:0-4861 GCA_035295305.1 Candidatus Acidiferrales bacterium
GACAACGATCCATTTTGGGGCTCGCAGCTCGATCCGACTCCGCAGGCGGACAAGATGCCCGTGAATCCGCGCGATATGAAGAACGGAGTCGAATATGGCACGGCGCTGAATTTGACGTTCGCATCGCTGCCGCTGACGTTGCTCGGAGAAGATGCGAACGCGGTGGCGAAATCCGACACGGATGCGGCGCGCGATCTGGCCGACGTGCAGAACGACATTCCGTTCATCGCGAGCCACGACAAGCGGAATGTGGCGTTTGGCTGGTACGAAGAAGGCTACGGAAAAGAGCCGACGGATACGGACGACGATGATGATCCGGTGGACGCCTACGGGCTGCACGCTTCGTACGTGACGCACCACAACGGGCCGCAATATTTTGGTTACGTGGCGAACAATCCGAAAATCCGCGCGCAATTGCACAGCCTGCAGGATTTTTTCACCGCGCTTGACGACAAAACTCTGCCGCGCGAGGGCGGCGTTTTCTTCGTGAAGGGCGGCTCTCGGAATATATTTCATCTGAAGCCGACGGATCCGGACGCGAAGGTACAGAAGAAATTTCTGGGCGACGACGACCATCCGGCGTATTCGGATTCGCAGATCAGCGAAGCGATGCTAGCGACGGCGATCAACAAAATCGCGGCGAGTCCGTATTGGAGCGAGAGCGCAATTATTATTACGTGGGACGATTCGGAGGGCGACTACGATCACGTGCCGCCGCCGATTCGCGCGAAGGGGCCGGACGGTTCGCCGATCAGCGACGGTCCGCGCGTTCCGCTGATTCTGATTTCACCTTACGCCCGCGCGCATTATGTGGCGCACGCGGCGGGGAATCATGCGTCGGTGGTTAAATTTGTCGATACGGTTTTCGCGCGTACGCCGCTGGCTCTGCTGCCCGATGAGCAGCGCGGGCGAGCGCTCGGCGAAAAACAATTTGGGCAGAGCGATTTGGGTCCGCAGGACGCGCTCACTCCAGACGTTACGGATTTGGCCGACGCATTCAGTCCGCTGAGGCTTTCGGGGAAGGCGGCGCCTTTGCCTCCGTCGTACGCGGAGATTCCCGATGCGTTGGTGAAGCGTTTGCCGGCGGAAACGAAGTACGGCTGCGCGGCGCTGGGAATCGTCACGACAGATCGACAGCAGAAAATCCGCAACGCAATTCCGCACGATTTTAATCCTCGCCCGTTGACGAATCCCAGCCAGTAAAAATTACCCGCACGCCTGACGCTGTCAGGTAAAGCCTCGATTGACGCGTATTGCGTCCGCTTCTACACATGTTAAAGACAGGACTCGAAGAGACCCCACCCTCTGAGCCGCGTCCATCGCCGCGGAGTCAAATGCGTTTACCAGCCGACAGGACCGAAGAACGCGCGGCGATAAGCGTGCCTGTTTTCCTCATTCTTCCGGATAATTCGCCGCACTCGGAAATTGCGCATACGGAAAACGTCAGCTCGCACGGCGCCCGCGTGATTGCCAGTAAACTTTGGCCAACGGGAAAATCGGCGCTGGTGCGCTCCGAGGAAGGCCAATTCGAATGGACCGGCCGCGTGGTTTACTGCGAGCGCTTGCCGGACGGCAAATTTGCGGTGGGTCTGCAACGCTCGCGCGCGTAAGCAATGCAACGTAGCATGCCCGATACGGAGCGGATTTGCTTGCGGCGGGAGAGAGAGCTATAATGTACACATAGAGTGGCGGCGCAGGAAGCTCCTGTTTACAAAATGCCGGAGGCGAATTTAGCGTCGGCAAAGCACCAACGGCCAGGTAATCGCTCCTTGACGATGAATTGGTGATGGTTTAGGCCGATCCAGTCGTCGAAGGGGCCGTACTACACGTACTAAACGAAGCGCACGCCGCCTGAAGTGATTTTTTAGGGAGCGGCGGGATGCTGACTGAAAACCTCGCTGAGAAAACTTTCCCGTTAGAATCTTGCATCCGCGGCGGTATGGCCCAGAGCGCTGGTAGCTTGGGCGATTGCTTCTGTCTCATTTCAAATTCGCAGATTTTGAGGTTGCGCTTACTGCGTCTACGGGCAGATAACCCGAAAGCAAAAGTGTGCACTTTTGAGCAGAAAAGTTTCCCGGGATTCTTTTAAATAGCTGACCGGGAGGGCGGTGCCTAAACGTGAACGACACCAAGAGCAGAGCAAGAAGCAAGGGTAAGCGGAACGGACGGCGAAAGCGGGGCTTTGACCCGCTGACATTCTTGAATTCGGCGGGACTGGGGCGCAAGTCGGAGACGCCTCGGAAGCGCGAGGTGATTTTCTCGGAAGGCGAGCCATCTCAGAATGTGTATTACATTCGCGAGGGCAGCGTGAAGTTGTCGGTGACGTCGAAGGAAGGGAAGGAAGCGGTGGTCGGAATCCTGGGGCCAACGGACTTTTTTGGCGAGGATGGAATCGCGGGAACGAAAATATGCATGTCGACAGCGACCGCGGCGACCGACTGCGATCTGGTGAGGATCGACAACAAGCGGATGGCGCAGGTGCTCCACGGGGATCGCGACTTCTCCGATTTCTTTATGAGCTACCTGTTGACGCGGAAAGCGCGCGTGGAAGCGGACTTGGTCGACCAATTATTTAATTCGAGCGAGAAGCGCTTGGCGCGCACGTTGCTGATGATGGCGCGCTACGGGCGCGAGGGCGCGACCGAGTCGACGATTCCGAAAGTGAGCCAGGAAACGCTGGCGTCCATGGTGGGCACGACGCGCTCGCGCATCAGTTTCTTCATGAACAAGTTTCGGAAGATGGGATTCATCAAGTACAACGGCGGCATGCAGGTCCACGGGTCGCTGTTGAACGTGCTTCTGCACGATTGACGCGTGCGCGCGTGCGCCGATGCAACCGGATGCCAACGCAGAGCGGGCTGCGGCGAAGGAATTAGAGCCGGGAAAAACCTCAGGTGAGTCCCGATAAAAATCATCGGGACCCTTCCTTCGTCAGGGCGAGCGGGACCCTTCGCTTCGCTCAGGGCATGCCTGAGCTACAGAAATACGGCCCGCGGAAGCTGGCTTCTAGTGGCCGCCGCCTTCGTGCTGGTGGCGCCAATTCCAGTATTCGTTCTGCTCGTCGCGAGAGCGGCGTCTGAAATCCTCGTGACGGCGATGAGTTTCACCCTCCCAACGCGTGTAGAACACAACTTCGTTGTGATCCCACCGGTGATAATCGTGATATTCCGGGTCGTACACGCGATAGGAACCGCGCACGGCGCAGCCCATCGTTATGGTAGAGAATAGAAATGCAACGGCCAGAAAAAGAGAACCGATATTTGCATATTTGTTCTTGTGCATGTGAGTGTTTCCTCTCCGGCTGGAATTCCATTATAACCCGGGTTTTTAACGCACATCGCCGCTCGCGCCCGTAAGACTACAGCAGACTCCCCGTCGCCTTTGCTCCAGCCTTCGCTGAGACAGGCGGCAAAAACCTCAGGTCAGTTCGCGCAGACAGAGCGCGAGCGGGACCCTTCGCTTCGCTCAGGGCATGCCTGAGCTACAGAACGAAACGTTTCGCAAAGTTTGCGAAATTCCCCTGTTTCAGAAGTGGTCAATTGTGAGCAGACATACAGGGGCCAGAGGATTAGACTTCCTCCGATCATTCCCTATCCTCAAAAGTAGGCCTACCACCATTTCGTGGTTGGGAGGTCAGTCATGGCAGAACCAGGACGCGCTTCCTACCCAGAAGGAACAACAGAAGAGCACGCGCGCCAATCCGTGGAAAATCCGGCGAGATGGATTGAACCGGAGACAGCGGACGCGTTGTTAGCCAAACTGAAGAATCTGCACGCCCAAACGGAGCGGCATGATGAACTTTTGGGCGTTTACGAAACGCTGCATGACAACGAACGGCGTTTCCGCGAAATGATCGACGCGCTGCCGGCAGCCATTTACACCACGGATGCCGAAGGCCGGCTGACGCACTTCAATCCTGCCGCTATCAGACTTTCCTGCCGCGTGCCAGAAATAGGCAGCGACAAATGGTGCGTCAGCTGGAAGTTGTTCTGGCCGGATGGCACTCCCATGCCGCATGAAGAGTCTCCTATGGCTCTGGCGCTGAAGAAGGGTCGCGCGATACGCGACGCGGACATTCTTGCCGAGCGGCCGGATGGTAAGCGTTTGTGGCTCACCGTGTATCCCACACCGCTGCGTGACGCCGAAGGACGAATCATCGGCGGCATCAACATGCTGGTGGATAGAACGGAACAAAAACGGTACGAGGCGCAGTTGCGCGAGAGCGAGGAGCGGTATCGGGCCCTCGCGGGCAAACTGGATGCGGAAGCGCGTGCTCGGACAAAAGAACTCGAAGAGCGGAACGCCGAAATTTTGGAGCAGGCCGAACGGCTTCGCGTGCTGTCGAATCGTTTGATGCAATCGCAAGACGACGAGCGCCGCAGTATTGCGCGCGAATTGCACGACAGCGTGGGGCAGTATCTGGCGGCGCTGGGGATGTCGATCGAATCGGCGAGGCGAAGCATGAAAAAGATTCCACCGGAAACCGCCGAGAAGCTCGACGAAGCGACCGAGATTGTGGGGAAGTGCTCGTCGGAGATTCGCACGCTCTCGCATTTGCTGCATCCACCATTGCTCGAGGAATTGGGACTGGCATCGGCGATTGAGTGGTACGTGGAAGGATTTGCCCTCCGGAGCAACATGGAAGTGCAGCTGGAGCTTCCGCCCAAGCTCAGACGGTTGGCCGAGCCCATTGAGCTGGCGTTGTTTCGTGTGCTGCAGGAATGCCTGACGAATATTCACCGACATTCGGGAAGCAAGACCGCGGTCGTGAAAGTGGAAGCGGATGGGCAGCAGGTGAAACTCGAGGTGATCGATCAGGGGAAGGGAATTTTGCAACCCTTGCTCGAAACGAGATTCATCG
>DATGJE010000177.1:0-4257 GCA_035295305.1 Candidatus Acidiferrales bacterium
CCTTCAAAATCACCCGTGCGAGATCCTTAGAGCCGTCACAAAATCTTCTTCCCCAACCCCGACAGCGTCAATTCCACTCCCAGCGTTGCCGTTTTATTGTGCAGATCGATTACTGGATTGATTTCCACCAGCTCAAACGACACCAGCGCGTGGCTGTCCGCTATCATCTCCAACGCCAGATGCGCCTCGCGATACGTGACTCCGCCGCGCACCGGAGTGCCCACGCCCGGCGCCTCCGACGGATCCAGAAAGTCCATATCCAAACTCACCGCCACGCCGTTTGTATCGTCGGTAGCGAACCGCAAAGCCTCCGCCATCACGTCGCGCATCCCGCGCTCGTCAATTTCGCGCATCGTAAAAACGTGCACGCCGGATTCTTTCACCAGCTTGCGTTCCTTCGCGTCCAGTTCGCGGATTCCTACCATCGCAATGTTTCTCGGTTCCACCTTCGGCTTGAATCCGCAAATCTCCGTCAGTTCCGGCGCGCCATATCCCATGATTGACGCCAGCGGCATTCCATGAACGTTCCCCGAAGGGCTCGTGTCCGGCGTATTCATATCCCCGTGCGCATCCAGCCAGATAAAACCGATGCGTTTCGATTGTTTGCGGTAAAAGGACGAAACGCCCGCCACTGATCCTGCCGCAATCGAATGATCGCCGCCCAGCACAATCGGCAGCATTTCATCGCCAAGGGTTTTCTCCACCGTTTCCGCCAGGCCCTGACAAGTCTCCGCGATTTCCTTCAGATATTTCGCGCGTTTGTCGCCGTAGTGCTGCTCTTCCGGCTGCTTCACCGGAATGTTGCCAACGTCTTCGACCTGATAGCCAAGCTGCTTGAGCCGCGCTTGAAGTCCCGCTACGCGCAGCGCCGACGGGCCCATGTCCACGCCGCGACGGTTCTGGCCCAAGTCCATTGGCACACCGAGAATGCGAATTTTTTGCGCCATGCGATGCTTGTCCCCCTGAAGAAATGGGCGGGCGAAGCAGCCCTAAGGATATACACGATAAAGCATGCGGGGAAAGGGGATGACTTCGCGAATGTGCTCCGTTCCGCAAATCCACGCGACGGTGCGTTCCAGGCCCAATCCAAACCCGGCGTGCGGCACGCTGCCATAACGCCGCAAATCGAGATACCACTGAAACGATTCCTCCGGCAGATTGTTCTGCCGCAGCCGCTCCACCACCGTTTCATAACTCGACAAACGTTCGCCGCCGCCGATAATTTCGCCATAGCCTTCCGGCGCGATCATATCGAAGCTCAGCGACAATTCTGGCCGCGCCTCGTCCGTCGCCATATAAAAGGCCTTCATCGCCGCGGGGTAACGGTGAATAATCACTGGCTTGTCGAATTCCTTCGAAATAATAGTCTCTTCATCGCCGCCAAAATCGTCGCCCCATTTTGCTGGGTTCCCGTTTTTCTGCAGGACTTTTATCGCTTCGTCATACATGATCCGCGGAAACGGCGGTTTGATGTTTTCGAGTTTGCTCACGTCGCGCTTCACCATTTCCAATTCCCGCGCGCGATTTTTCACCACGGCTTGCACCACCGCGCTCACAAGTCCTTCGCCGAGCATCATCATGTCTTCCAGGTGTGCGTACGCCGCTTCCGGCTCCAGCATCCAGAATTCCGTCAGATGCCTTCGGGTCTTCGATTTTTCCGCGCGGAACGTTGGCCCAAAGCAGTAAACCTTCCCCAGCGCCGCCGCCGTCGCCTCCACATAAAGCTGCCCTGACTGCGTCAAATACGCTTTCTGGTCATCGATGTAATCCACTTCGAAAAGCGTCGTTGTGCCTTCGCACGCGGCCGGCGTGAAAATCGGAGCGTCGGTCAGTGTGTAGTCTTGGCTGTCCATGAAGTTTCGCGCCGCGCGTTCCGCTTCCGCGCGAATCCGCAGAATCGCTGCTTGCCGCGGCGTCCGAATCCACAAATGCCGCTGGTCGAGCAGAAAATCGACGCCGTGCTCCTTCAGTTGGATCGGGTACGGCATCGACTCCGGCACGCGCTGCACCACTTCCACGCCGCTCACGTGCAGCTCGAATCCTCCCGGCGCGCGCGCCTCGGCTCGCACCGTGCCCGTCACAATCACGCTCGATTCCTGAGTCAGCCCTTTCGCTGCGTTGAATGCGTCTGCATGCTCCTTCTGCGAAATCACGCCTTGAATAATTCCCGTGCCGTCGCGAAAAATCGGGAATAGCAGTTTCCCCGACTCGCGCAAATTGTAAAGCCATCCGCGAATCGTCACGTCCGCGTCAACGTGCTGGCCTACGCGCTCGATGCTCACCACCGGCATAAACTCGCCTTTCGAGAGGAAGCTTTGCTTTAGGTGCGGCCTGCCTGCGCTGGCAGGTTTCAGTCGCACCACCAAAATTGCCGCAGTTATCTTTTACTAGCCACTAGTCACTAGCCACTGCTTTCATCCAGCCGCCCGCTTCGCCGCCAAACCCTGTTCCAGCTTTTCAAATGCCGCGGTCGCATCGGCCAAAGACGGCGCGCTCGCTGATTGCTCGCGGAGTTCCAGCACTATCGGCAGCGGGTTCGGCGCCGCCGCTAAAATTCCCAACGCCGCGTCCCAATCGATCTTCCCGTTGTACGGAATCAGGTGCTCGTCCTTTTCGCCGTGATTGTCGTGGACGTGCGCCTCCACCACCAAATCCTGCATTGCCTCGAAGCTGATTGCGACACCGTCTTCCATGTGCGCGTGCCCGACGTCGAAGCAGAATTTCAAATCTAGCCGCGTATCCTTGACGAAATGCCGCAAGCTCGACGGTGCTCCCAATTCACCCGGCGTGTTCTCCAGCAGTATCGAAACGCCGCGCTGTTTCGCGAAAATCGTCAAGTGCTCCAGCGAATTAAATGCCGCGTCGAGCTTTCGCTGGTCATGCGCTTCACGCCCGCCCCCGATATGCTGTACCAGGTATTTGAACGGAATTTGTTCGGCGATTTCGAGCGTGCGCTTCACTTCATCCACGGCATCCACGCGCCGCACACGCTCCGGATCTGAAATTGAAATGGGAATTCCGCTTTCGCGCTTTCCCGGCAGCAGGTCGCGTTCCGTCGGTGAATGCAGCGAATGAATCGTCAGTCCATGTTCCCGGACCCATTCAGCGACCGTTCGAATCGTTTCAATCGAGCGGTAATTCACGTGCACCGGCGTGCAGTAGATTTCCACTTGCGATATTCCCGCCTGCGCAATTTCCGCCAGCAATACGGAAGTCAGCGGCTGGGTCGAGTATCGGTAGGTGGAGAAGACGCGCTGCATGGTTTGGAAGTTGTCTGTTTCCGCGTCCCGCAACGCTCCGCGGACAATTCGGCGCGCTCAACAGCCGTGCACCGGCCTTCTATGGTCTGTGGAAAACTCGCTCGCGTCAATACCCGCGTGCCGCGCCTTGCCGACGCGGGTCAGGCGCGCCCAGCCGCTCGCCGGTCTTGGGGTCAATCCCAATTGCCTCGACTTCGCCGATCCACCCGCGACGCGTCGCAAGATGGTACCCGCGCTGCTCCAAATCGTTCGCGATAGCATCAGGAAACGGTGGCTCAATCAGTACGACGTCCGGCATCCATTGCTGGTGAAAACGCGGCGCGTTGATCGCCGCCTGCGCGTCCATTCCCAGCCACGCCCAGTTCAGAATACTCAGCAGCGTCGCCGAAATAATTCGCGGCCCGCCCGGCGATCCCGTCACAAAACTCAATTTCCCGTCGCGAAGCACAATCGTTGGCACCATCGAACTCAGCGGCCGGTGCCCCGGTTGGATCGCGTTCGCTTCCGATTGCAGCAGGCCGAACATGTTCGGCGTTCCGGGCTGGCTCGTGAAATCATCCATTTCGTCATTCAACAAAAACCCGTCCGTTGACGTCACCGCCGATCCGTAACTATCGTTCAGCGTGTACGTATTCGCCACCGCGTTTCCTTGCGCATCGACCACCGAAAAATGCGTCGTGTGTCCTGATTTTTTCGCCGCCGCTTCCATCCACGCGGCAGCATCTTCGGGCGAAAGTTTTTCAAGCGCGCCTCCCGCGGGAGTTCCTTCCGGATGATCGAACGGCGCGGGATTTCCCGCTCCAATCTGTTTGCTCGAAGTCGCCTCGCTCGCTTCAATCGTCGCGCGCCGCTCGGCCGCATATTGTTCGCTCAGCAGCCCCGCCACCGGCACATGCGTGAAATCCGAATCGCCCAAAAAAGTTGCGCGATCCGCAAACACGCGCCGCATCGCCTCCACCACCAGGTGCACCGACTGCGCGTCGTCCCACGATTTCAG
>DATGJE010000178.1:0-4586 GCA_035295305.1 Candidatus Acidiferrales bacterium
TGCTTTGCGCAAAAGCGGAATACGCGGGAAGAAGGATCGCGAATGTCAGAATTGCCAGGACGAACTGCATAAACCGATTTGAACGAAATGCAACCGCGGCTTGTTTCATGAAAGCGACACTCCCAGGTTAATTTTGGTCAACGCTATTTTCGAGCGGGGCGATTATAATCCTGATGTGCGGTGACCGTGAGCAGATATCGAAAAAACTTTGCTTCATAGTTTTTGCGGTTTCGGAGCAATCGTTTGGTAAGTTGGTGGCATCGAATTCTAGTGTAAGCACAACATCCGAAGACGACGCTGATAGAGTACTTGGTATGGAGAAAAAGAGATGGACGAAAAACCCGCATCGAAATTGACCTATTCCGACATAACGCCAAAAGGCGCGTACACGAACCGCCGGAATTTCCTTTTTGGATTGCTCGCGACGGGCGGAGCGGTGAAGGGTTGGAAGTCCTTTTCGCGGTGGACGTCGGGACCGGCGACAGGTTCTGTTCCGGTGAAACTGAACGACGTCAAAAAAGGGCCATTCAGCACGGCCGAAGCGATCACGCCGGCAAGTGACGTGACGACCTACAACAATTTTTATGAATTCGGCACGGGCAAAGGGGATCCCTCGCGGAACGCGAAGAATTTCAGGACGTCGCCGTGGACGGTATCCGTGGAAGGCGAGGTGAAAAACCCACGCAAGCTGAGCATGGACGACATTATGAAGATTGCGCCACTCGAGGAACGGATTTACAGGCACCGTTGCGTAGAGGCGTGGTCGATCGTGGTGCCGTGGATTGGATATTCGTTCAGCGCTCTGGCCAATTTGGTTGAACCGACGCCGAAAGCAAAATATGTGGCGTTCGAGAGCTATTATGACACGCGGCAAATGCCGGAAGGACCGTCGGCGGGGATTCCGTTTCCGTATTTGGAGGGACTGCGAATCGACGAAGCCATGCATCCGCTGACGTTGTTGTGCGTGGGAATGTACGGCGAGACGCTGCCGAATCAAGATGGCGCGCCGGTGCGCTTGGTGGTGCCGTGGAAGTACGGCTACAAGAGCGCGAAATCGCTGGTGAAAATCCGCTTCGTGAAAAATCAACCGCCGACTACTTGGAACATTGTGACTCCGGAGTGGTATGGGTTCTATTCAAACGTGAATCCAAATGTGAACACGGTGCGCTGGAGCCAAGCAACGGAACACCGCCTCGGTTTAGGACTTTTCGCGCGTCCCATCCCCACGCAGATCTTCAACGGATACGGAGACAAGGTGGCGAGTCTCTATTCCGGGATGGACCTTCGCAAGTATTACTGATTGCAAATGGGCGGCGTGAATTCGATTCTGACAAGTAAGTGGACGAAGGTTGTCGTTTTTGCGCTTTGCCTGGTGCCGCTGGCGGTTCTGGTCTGGAAGGGATTTCAAAACGAGTTAGGCGCGAATCCCGTCCAATTCGTCGAGCACTGGACGGGCGACTGGACGATTCGGTTTCTGATTATCACCCTCTGCGTTACGCCGTTTCGCAAATTGCTTCATGTACCGCAACTGATTCGTTTTCGACGCATGCTCGGACTGTTTGCGTTTTTCTACGCGTGCCTGCATTTCTCCACATGGATTGGGATCGACCGGTTTTTTAATCTTTCAGATATGTGGGCGGACGTGCTGAAGCGGCGATTCATCACGGTGGGATTCGCGGGATTCGTGCTGCTGATTCCGCTGGCGATTACGTCCACGAAAGGGTGGATCCGCCGTCTCGGCGGAAAGCGCTGGCAACTGCTGCATCGCGCGATTTACCTGAGCGCGATCGCCGGCGTGATTCATTATTACTGGCTGGTGAAATCGGACGAGCGCAAGCCGCTGCAATACGCGGCCATTGTTGGCGCGCTGCTCGCGTGGAGAGTAGGCGCGTGGCTGTACAAGCGAGGGCAAAAGCCCGCGACTGACAATCGCGCGCCTAAAGAACCCGTCACAGCCGAAACGGCATGATTAATTTCCGCTTTTCGCATCCGCACGCTGCGCAGCGTCTGAGTCATTTCCAGATATGCTTTTGAAACGCGTGTTCTCTACCGGGCGTCTCACACGAAGATAATCTGTTCGCGGGTGCGATCCCTAAATTAGAACTGCTTGAAAGCCAGCCGGAGGGCAATTGTGCGAAAAATCGGATTTGCGGTAGCGGCTCTATTTGTGTTTTCGGTTGTCCTGCCTGTCGCGGCACAGGCACCGGAAGCAATTGACTACAACGCGATCTACACGATCAAAGACATCGGATTCAACCATTCGCAGATCATGGACATCATGAGCTACCTGACCGATGTCTATGGCCCGCGACTAACCAATTCGCCGAACATGCGCGCGGCCGCGCAATGGACCGAAGACGAAATGAAGCAATGGGGCATTGCGAACGTTCATACGGAGCCGTGGAAGTTCGGCCGCGGATGGTCGAACGAGCGATTCTCGGCGATGATGATTTCGCCGCGCCCTTACATCTTGATTGCGTATCCGCTGGCGTGGACGCCGGGAACGAATGGCACAGTAACTGCGCCCGCGGTCCTCGCACTGATTGAGAATGAACAGGACCTGGATAAGTATCGCGGGCAGCTCAAGGGCAAGTTTGTCCTGACGCAAGTGCCGCCGGACGATCCGGCCCACTATGACGCGCAGGCGCACCGGTACACGGATGCAGAGCTTGCGGAGATTGCGACCGAGCCGGTGCCGAGCGCAAGAAACGAAGATCGCTTCGCGCAATTCCGTGCATTGCGCGCGCTTCACCAGAAGGTGCAGGACTTCCTTGTAGCTGAACACGCAGCGGGATGGATTCAAGCTTCGCGCGGCGATGACGGAACGGTTTATGTTCAATCCGGCGGATCCTACGAGTCCAATGGTCCTGCCAGTTTGCCGGCTGTCGCGATGGCCAGCGAATGCTATGGACGAATTTACCGGCTGCTCGAGAAGAAAATTCCCGTGACGTTGCAAATCGATGACGAAAACAAGTTTTACGACGACGATCTGAATTCGTTCAACATCATCGGAGAAATTCCGGGCACGGATAAGGCGGATGAAGTGGTGATGATGGGCGGGCATTTCGATTCATGGCACTCAGGAACGGGCGCGACCGACAACGGCGCAGGCTCTGCGGTGATGCTTGAAGCGCTGCGCATTCTGAAGGCGAGTGGATTGAAAATGCGGCGCACCGTGCGAATCGGATTGTGGACCGGCGAGGAAGAGGGACTGCTTGGCTCGCGCGCCTATGTGAACGAACACTTCGGCGATCCAAAAACGATGCAGCTGAAGCCGGAACAAGCGAAGCTCGATGCATACTACAACATCGACAATGGGTCGGGGAAAATCCGCGGCGTCTACCTGCAGGGCAACGAGGCTGTCGCGCGTATTTTTCGGCAGTGGATGCGCCCGTTTAATGATCTGGGAATGACGACGCTGAGCATCCGCAACACGGGCGGAACGGATCACCTATCGTATAACGCTGTTGGAATTCCGGGGTTTCAGTTCATTCAGGACCCGATTGAATATGAGACGCGGACGCACCACTCGAACATGGATGTATACGAGAGGATTCAAGAGCCGGACATGAAGCAGATGGCGGTGATCGTGGCGTCGTTTGTGTATCTGACGGCGAATCGCGACGAGATGCTGCCGCGCAAGCCGCTGCCGCCGCCTTCGACGAGCCCGTTCTAAGGAAGTAACGGCGAGAGCCCGCGCGCAGCGAACTTGGGTTTGCTAGCTTGCTGCGCGGCGGGTTCCTCGCCGGTGCGATTCCGCAGCGCGGTCAGCGTGCAAGGGCTTTTTGCGTGACGCGCCAGATGCTGCAAGGCTCTTCTTGAGAGCCTCCATCATGTCAATTACAGGAGCGCGATGCGGTTGCGGAGCCGCGGCGACTTCCCTGCCCTTCTCCTTCGAAGCGATCAATTCCTTGAGGCGGTCCTGAAATTCGTCGTGATATTTTTTCAGGTTGAATTCTTCCGATAAATTTTCCACGAGCTGTTCCGCAAGTTTGATTTCCTGCGGCTTTAGCTTGATATCTTCCGTCCTGCCATAACCCGGAGCTTCGCGGACTTCATTGGCGAAGTACATCGTGTGCAGCGTCAGGCCGTGATCGTATGGACGAATGAAGACGGTGTATTCGCGTTGGTGCATGGCAACTTTCGCGATGCCCACGCGTTTTGTGCTTTCGAGCGTTCTTAGGAGGAGTTGGTAGGCCTTACGGCCTTGCTCTTCGGGTACAGCAAAAAACGAGGAATCGAAAAAGAGCGGGTCGATCTCGGATTCCTTCACAAAAGCCAGAATTTCCATCGAGCGCGCGGATTGCGGCTCGATCTTTTTGATTTCGGCAGGATCGATCAAAATATATTTGCCGTCTTCATATTCATAGCCTTTAACTACTTCGGAGCGGTCGACAATTTTATTGCAGGTGGGGCAAAAAAGGGGCTGGCGCAGTCGAGTGTTGCACACGCTGTGAAGTTGATGAAGCTGCATTCGAGATGCGCGCGCCGCGGCGTAAAGGCGGATGGGAATCGACAGCAGGCCAAATGTGATAAAACCTTTCCAAGTGGAAGAAGCCATGATTACGCGTCTCCTTTGCGGTCTT